>JAGOCV010000050.1 GCA_017998575.1 Burkholderiaceae bacterium | reverse complement strand
GGATCTCCAAGACCGGCATGCAGGCCCAGCAGATGCAGCTGGACGTCATCTCGCACAACCTGGCCAACGTGTCGACCACGGGCTTCAAGCGCGCCAACGCCGTGTTCGAGGATCTGATGTATCAGAACCTGCGCCAGGTCGGCTCGGCCACTACCGAGCAATCCGAGCTGCCCACCGGCCTGCAGGTGGGCCTGGGCGTGCGCACGGTGGCCACCTCGCGCTCGTTCCAGCAGGGCAGCCTGCAGCAGACCGACCGCAGCCTGGACGTGGCGATCAACGGCAACGGCATGTTCCAGGTGACCATGCCCGACGGCACCATCGGCTACACGCGCGACGGCTCGTTCCAGCTCAACGCGCAGGGACAGGTCGTCACCTCGTCGGGCCTGCCGGTGGCCAACGGCATCACGGTGCCGGCCAACGCGACCAGCCTCTCGGTGTCCTCCGACGGCACCGTCACCGTCACCGTGCCGGGCAGCGCCCAGCCGCAGACGGTGGGCACGCTGGCCATCGCCAGCTTCATCAACCCCGCCGGCCTGGAGCCCCGCGGCCAGAACCTGTTCTCGGAAACCGCCGCCTCCGGTACGCCCCAGGGCGGCACGCCCGGCACCAACGGCCTGGGCGTGCTCATGGGCGGAACGCTGGAAACGTCGAACGTGAACGTGGTGCAGGAGCTGGTGACCATGATCCAGACGCAGCGCGCCTACGAGATGAATTCCAAGGCCGTGACCACCTCCGACCAGATGCTGCAGCGCCTGTCGCAGCTGTGATCGCCCGACCCGCCACCCGAGCCCTGCCATGACGCCCCGCCTATCCGCCCTCTCTGCCCTGCGCACCGCCGGCCTGGCCGTGCTGGCCTTCGCGCTGGCCGGCTGCGACACGCTCTCGCGCACGCCGCAGGTCGAGTTCTACCAGCCGTCGCCCCAGGCCCTGGCCACGCTGCCGGGCGCACCGGGTCAGGCGCTGGCGACCCCGCCCGCCGCCAGCGGCAGCCTGTTCCGCCAGACCAGTTTCCGCCCGGCGTTCGAGGACCGCCGCGCCCGCTACGTGGGCGACATCGTGACGATCACCATCGTCGAGAACGTGAGCGCCAGCCAGACCAAGACATCCACCGCCGACAAGACCAGCTCGATGCAGGCCTCGGTGAGCGCCTTCCCCTTCATGGGCTCGAACTTCCTGGGCAAGCTCGATGCGCAGGCCGGCTCGTCCAACGCCTTCGAGGGCAAGGGCGGCACGCAGAGCGCCAACACCTTCTCGGGCTCGATCACCGCCACGGTGGTGGAGGTGCTGCCCAACGGCCATCTGGTGGTCACGGGCGAGAAGCAGATCGGCGTGAACGAGAACGTGGACACGCTGCGCTTCTCGGGCACCATCGATCCGCGTTCGGTGGGTGCGGGCAGCGTCGTGCCGTCCACGCAGGTGGCCAACGTGCGCATCGCCTCGCGCGGCCGGGGCGCGCAGAGCGAGTCGCAGATCATGCCGTGGCTCGCGCGCTTCTTCATGACCATGCTCCCTTTCTGAGGTGGATCGCATGACGACGAAGACTCTCCGCCTTTTCACCGCCGCCCTGCTGTCGCTGGCGCTGCTGCCTGCCGCGCACGCGCTGCGCGTGAAGGAAGTGGCTGCCGTGCAGGGCGTGCGCTCCAACCAGCTGACCGGCTACGGCCTGGTCGTGGGCCTGGACGGCACGGGTGACCAGACCACCCAGATGCCCTACACCACGCAGAGCCTGAACAACTACCTGCAGCAGATGGGCATCACGCTGCCGGCGGCCAACCTGTCGCAGCTGCAGCTCAAGAACGTCGCGGCCGTGATCGTCACGGCACAACTGCCCGCCTTCGCGCAACCGGGCCAGGCCATCGACGTGGTGGTCTCGTCGATGGGCAACGCCAAGTCGCTCAAGGGCGGCACGCTGATCATGACGCCGCTCAAGGGCCTGGACGGCGAGATCTACGCCGTGGCCCAGGGCAACCTGGTGGTCGGCGGCGCGGGAGCGTCGGCCGGCGGCAGCAAGGTGCAGATCAACCACCTCTCGGCCGGCCGCATTCCCGACGGCGCGCAGGTGGAACGCAGCGTGCCCACGCCGCTGCAGGACGGCGACTTCATCACGCTGGGCCTGAATGCATCCGACTTCCAGACCGCGCGCCGCGTGGCGCAGGTCATCAACACGCGCCTGGGCCAGGGCCTGGCCGCCGCGCTGGACGGCCGCACGGTGCAGGTGCGCGCGCCCGTCAATCCGCACAACCGCGTCACCTTCATCGCCGAGCTCGAAGAGCTGCCGCTCGAAGCCTCGGTGCCGGCCGCCAAGGTGGTGATCAATTCGCGCACCGGCTCGATCGTGCTCAACCAGGCCGTGACGCTGGGGCCCTGCGCCATCGCGCACGGCAACCTGTCGATCACCGTGAGCTCCACGCCCGTCATCAGCCAGCCCGCGCCGCTCTCGCGCGGCGAGACGGTGGTGGCGCAGCGTTCGGACATCCAGATCCGCCAGGAGCCGGGCAACGTGATCCAGATGGCCGCCTCGCCGCAACTGTCGGACGTGGTGCGCGCGCTCAACGCGCTGGGCGCCACGCCTCAGGATCTGCTGGCCATCCTGCAGGCCATCAAGGCCTCCGGCGCGCTCAACGCCGAGCTGGAAGTGATCTGACGCGAGGCCCGAGATGAACGTGCCGTCCACGATCTCCATGGCCAGCGCCGGGCTCGGCGGTTCGCTCGCGGCCGACGGCAAGTCGCTCAACGCCCTGAAGTACGCGGCCAACGGCGGCAACGACCCGAAGGCGGTGAAGGAAGCCGCGAAGCAATTCGAGGCGCTGTTCATGCGCGAAGTGCTCAAGAGCATGCGCGAGGCCACGATGAAGTCCGGCCTGCTCGACAGCAGCACGGGCGATCTGGCCAACGACCTGCTCGATCAGCAGTTGTCGGTCAGCATGTCGGGCATGCCCGGCGGTCTGTCGGCCATGATCGAGCGCCAGCTGATGCGCCAGACGGTGCAGCCGACCGGCGCCCCCCAGGTCACGCCCACGGTGTCGCTGGGCGGCGGTGCCACCGCGGCCACGGGCGCGGCCGGCACGCGCCAGGCGGCGTTCGTTCAGAAGCACAGCGACGCCGCCGAGCGCGTCGAGCAGGCCACCGGCATCCCGGCCGAATTCATGCTGGGCCAGGCCGGCCACGAAACCGGCTGGGGCCGCAGCGAGATCCGCAACGCCGACGGCAGCAACTCGCACAACCTCTTCGGCATCAAGGCCACGGCCGGCTGGAAGGGCAAGGTGGCCGAGATCACCACCACCGAATACATCGACGGCGAGCCGCGCAAGGTGACGGCGAAGTTCCGCGCCTACGGCTCGTTCGAGGAATCGATGCGCGACTACGCCCGCATGATCAACGAGAGCCCGCGCTACGCCAAGGCCAGTCAGCAGACCGGCTCGGCCGTGGCCTACGCCAGCGAACTGCAGCGCGCCGGCTACGCCACCGATCCGCAGTACGCAGCCAAACTCAGCCGCGCCATCAACACGGCCCTGCAGGTCCAGCGGACCCAGGCCTGACGCCGCACCACAGGAAACGCACGCATGAGCAACGGCCTCCTCAACGTCGGCACCCGCGCGCTGATGGTCAACCAGACGGCGCTGCAGACCGTCGGCAACAACATCGCCAACGTCAACACGGTCGGCTACTCGCGCCAGACCGTGGTGACGCGCGCCGTCGAAGGACAGGGCACGGGCGGCGGCTACGTGGGCAAGGGCGTGCAGCTCGTGACCATCGAGCGCGCCTACAGCAGCTTCCTGACACAGCAGGCGCAGCAGACCAACTCGGTCGCCGCCGCCGATGCGATGCGCGCCGGCCAGCTGCTGCA
Source organism: Burkholderiaceae bacterium (assembly GCA_017998575.1). The sequence continues at coordinate 12,936 of JAGOCV010000050.1, read as the reverse complement.
GCTGGAAGACCTGTTTCCCGCCGGCGACGCGGGCATCGGCACGGCCGTCAACGACATGCTCAATGCATTCGCCGACGTCTCCACCGCGCCCACTGACATGACAGCGCGCTCGGTGGTGCTGCAGCGCGCCGACGAGATGGCCACGCGCTTTCGCGACCTGTCGTCCAAGATCGACGACATGGCCTACGGCGCACGCCGCCAGCTGGCCGATTCGGTTTCGGCCATCAACGATCTGGCGCAGCGCCTGGCCAAGGTCAATGGCCAGATCGCCAGCGCGCAGGGCGCGGGCCACACGCCCAACGACCTGCTCGACACACGCGACCAGTTGCTCGTCGAGCTGGGCAGCTACATCCAGGTCACCACCGTGCCCGTCAAGGACGGAACGCTCAGCGTCTTCGTGGGCAGCCAGCCGCTGGTGCTGAGCGCGCGCGCGAGCACGGTGTCGATGACCACCGACGAGTACGGCGATCCGAGCAAGCTCAAGCTGGCCATCGACAACGGCGGCCTGGTCACCACCATCGACGAGAACGCGCTCTCGGGCGGCGCGGTCGCCGGTCTGCTGCGCTTCAACAACAGCGACCTGGCCACCGCGCGCAACCTGGTGGGCCGCATGGCGCTGGCGCTGGAAACCGCCGTCAATGCACAGCACCGGATGGGCGTGGATCTGGGCGGCAACACCGGCGCCAACCTGTTCGTGGCCAACGCCCTGCCCACGCCGTACGCCCTGCCCGGCAATCCCGGCACGGCCGAGCTGGGCCTGAGCGTCTCCGATCCGTCGGCCATGGTCGCGTCGGACTACGAACTGCGCGTGGGCGCGGGCGGCGCCCTCACGGTGATCCGGCTGTCGGACGGCCAGTCCAGCAACCACACCGGGCCGCTGCCGATCACGGTGGACGGCATCACCATCGGCGTGAACAGCGGCGCGGTGGCCGACGGCGACCGCTTCCTGCTCAAGCCGTTCTCGGCCGCGGCCGGCCAGATCGCCACGGCCTTCACCAACGCCTCGGCGCTGGCCGTGGCCAGCCCGGTGCAGGCGCGCGCTGGCGCCGCCAACACCGGCCATGTGACGGTGCAGGCCGTGCAGGCCACCTCGCCCAACGCCAACCTCACCGCCACCGTCACCCTCACCTTCACGGGCGCCGGCACCTTCGACGTGAGCGGCGCCGGCACGGGCAACCCCACCGGCGTGAGCTACACCGCCGGCCAGGCCATCAGCTACAACGGCTGGAACCTCGTGCTCAAGGGCACGCCGCAGCCGGGCGACACCATCACGGTGGAACTGGCGTCTTCGGGCTACGCGGGCCTGGACGGCGGCAACGCCACGGCGCTCATGAACATCCGCGATCTGGCCATGTTCGACGGTGCGACCGTGGCCGACGGCTACGCCGGCGCGATGGCGCAGATCGGCGTGCTGTCGCAGGGCGCGCAGTACGCGGCCAGCGTGTCGGCCTCGGTGGCCACCACGGCCGCATCGACCAAGGCATCGGTCACCGGCGTGAACCTGGACGAAGAGGCCTCCAAGCTGCTGATGTACCAGCAGGCCTACCAGGCCTCGGCCAAGATGATCCAGATCTCGCAGACCATCTTCGACACGCTCATCTCCAACCTCGGCCGCTGATCGCACGCCTGAAAGCACGGACCATGGCATTGACCAACCTCACCCGCACCGCCACCGCCGACGCCTACGGCTCGTCGCTGCTGCGCCTGTCGTCGCGCCAGAACGCGCTGGTCAACATGCAGGAGAACATGACGGCGGGCAAGCGCGTGGTGCGCGCCAGCGACGACCCGGCCGCCGCCGCGCAGGCCGAACGCGCGCGCACGCGCATGGCCCGCATCGACACCGACCAGCGCGTGCTGGAGACGCAGCGCAACGCGCTCACCGAGGCCGAATCCACGCTCGGCTCGGCCGGCACGCTGATGCAGCGCCTGCGCGAGCTGGTCGTCAAGGGCGGCAACACGGGGCTGTCGGCCACCGACCGGCAGTCCGTCGCGCAGGAAATGCGCAGCCTGCGCGACCAGATCCTGGCGCTGGCGAACACGCGCGATGCCAACGGCCAGCCGCTGTTCGGCGGCCTGGGCAGCGCGAGCACGCCCTTCGTCGATGCGGCCGGCGGCGTGGTGTACGACGCGCTCTCGGGCCAGGCGGCAGCCACCACCACCACGATCCCGGCCACGCTGGACGGCTACTCCACGTGGATGAACGTGCCGCAAGGCAACGGCGTCTTCACCGTGGCACAGGCCACGGGCACCTCGCAGGTGTGGAGCGATGCCGGCCGCGTGACCGACCCGTCGGCCCTCACCGGGCACAACTACAGCATCGCGTTCACGTTGACGGGTGGCGTGACCACCTACACCGTGACGGACCTCACCACCTCGACCGCCGTGGTCGCGGGCCAGCCCTACACGGCGGGCCAGGACGTCACCTTCGACGGCATGACGCTCAAGCTGCAAGGCACGCCCGCCAACGGCGACGCCCTGACGCTCGGCCCCGCCGGCACGGACAGCGTGTTCGGCGTGCTGGACCGCGCCATCGCGGCGGTGGAAGCCGGTGGCCACGCGGGCGGCACCATCGCGCACGACGTGGCGCGGTCGCTGACCGAGGTCGACGCGGCGATGGCCCGCGTGTCGTCGGCACGCGGCCAGGCGGGCGAGTTGCTCTCGCGCGCGGACATCATCACCGACCAGCAGTCGGGCCGGAAGATCCAGCTGGAAGCCGACCGCGCCCGCGCGGAAGACCTCGACATGGTGAAGGCGCTGTCCGACTTCAACACCCAGCAGACCGCGTACTCGGTGGCGCTGCAGACCTATGCTCAAATCCAGAAGCTGTCGCTGTTCAACTACATCGGTTGACGCGCGCTCCTGATCACGGCGCCGCCGCGCGCCGGTCATGACAAACCAGGCAGCCACAACGAGGGGATCGGTTTCAGATGGTGCAGTCGGTGCTGGGGTCCGTCACGCTGGGGTACCGGCCCCTGTGGAACCGCTCGCGCGAAATCGCGGGCGTGCAGCTGTTCGTACACGAAGGCGCCAACCCCACGCAGGATGCCGTGCACCTGCTGCGCATCATCGACGAGATCTGGGTCCTGGGCGCACCGCCTCTGCTGCTGTCCATCCGCCCGGCCGCGCTACTGCACGAGTTGCTGCAACACGCACAGCCAGGCGCCCCGGTGTTCGAGGTGCCGCTGGCCTGGCTGCGCCAGGACGCCGCGCTGGCCGCCACCACCCGCCAGGCCGCCGCGCGCGGCGTCAAGCTGGCGCTGCGCACCGAGCCCGGCGAAGCCGTGCTGCCCGACGTGGCGCGCCTCTTCGAACGGCGGGTGATCCACCTGGGCCCGCAGGCCGCCATGCAGGCGCTGCAAGCCCAGGCCGCACGCCGCCAGGGCCAGGCCAACGCGCGGCCCAGCCCGGTGCAGCCCGGCCAGATCTACGAAGGCGTGGCCAGCCGGGCGCTGGTCCAGCACTGCCTGGACCAGCAGGGCGCATGGGCCGTGTCCGGCTGGCCCGCCGAGGACGTGCTGCACGCCTGGCGCTACCAGGCGCTGCAGCCTTCGCACCGCGTGGTCACGCAACTGCTGCTGGCGCTCGATACCGAGCAGTCGATGGAGCGGCTGGAGCAGATCATCAGCGACGAGCCGCTGCTGGTCTACCGCATGCTCACGTTCGTCAACTCGGCGGCGATGGGACTGCGCACCGGCATCGGCTCGATCCGCCACGCGCTGATGATGATGGGCGTCAACTCGCTCAAGACCTGGCTCACCGAGCAACTGCCGCACGCCAGCAGCGACGCCGACCTGCAACCCGTGCGCCTGTCGATGGTGCTGCGCGCCAGCCTGGTCGAGGAGCTGATGGAAACCGGCATCGAGGAAGACCTGCGGCGCGAGGTCTATTTGTGCGGCCTGTTCTCGCAGATCGACCTGCTGCAGGGCGAGCCGCTGGCCACCGTGCTGCAGCGGCTGCCGCTGTCCGAGCGCATCCACGCGGCCACGGTGCTGGGCACCGGGCCCTACGCGGGCGCACTGCTGGCGGCCATCGCGCTCGAATCGCCCGAGCCCGGCAACCTGGCCGTGCTGGCGGCCGAGCACGAAATGGATCTGGAAGAAATCAACCGCGGCCTGCTGCGCATGCTGGCCGGCATCCGGCGCTGAACTGATCCGGCCGAGCACCAAACGCAGCTCGATCGTCACGCCGGCCAGCGGCGTGTCGGTGCCCGACTCATAGGCGCCGTTGGGCACGGTGTTGTTGTCCTGGAACACGCGGCCCGAGACGTAGCCCAGCGTGCTGACCACCAGCGGCGCGTTGGCCGGCTGCGGGTTCACGCCCAGGTTGGTCTGCAGCGCGCCGGCCGGGATGGTGTTGTTGTGCGTGCCGGAGGACGACGCCGTCACGTCCACCGCGATGGAACAGCCACCGCTGGGCACCGTGGCGCCGTTGGCCAGCACCACGCTGGTGGCGTTGGCCGGGGCCGTGACAGTGCCCGTACAGGTGTTCACCACGTTGGGCGGGTTGGCCACGCTCACCTGACCGGGCACGGTGGGCAGCGTGTCGGTGAGGGCGGCCGTGAGCGTGAGCGCGGAGGCGTTCTCGTTGGCGATGAAGATCGTCAGGCGCGACGTGCCGCCCGGCGGGATGACGGCCGGTGCGAACTGCTTGGCCACCCCCGGCGGCACCGAGACGATCACACGGGCGCGCGTCGGCTCGTCGTTGGTCACACCTTCGGAGGTGGTCACGCCACCGGCGGGAATGGTGTTGGTGTAGGTGCCCGAGAAGTTGCTCAGCACATTGACGTTCACCAGGCACGAGGCGTTGGCTGCCAGCGTCGCGCCGGCCAGCCGCACCTGCGTGCCCGACGGGTCGGCCGTGACCGTGCCGGCGCAGGTGTTGCTCACGCCCGGCGTGGCGGCCACCACCAGGCCTGCGGGCAGCGTGTCGGTGAAGCCCACGGCCGTCAGTGCCACGGCGTTGGGATTGGTCAGGCGGATGGCGAGCACGCCGGCCTGGCCGGGCGCGCGCGTGGCGGTGCCGGCGGTGAACGGCGCCACCGGCGCTGCGTCGAGCGTCAGGTTCTGGATCGCCTTGGCGATGACCACCGGCGACTTGGCGCGCAGCGTGTCGCTGGTGGGTTGCGAGTTGGTGACGGTATTGCCGCCCGAGAACGCCGTCACGCCGCCGATGGGAATGGTGTTGACGTAGTCGCCCTGCGCGGCCACCACCACGTCGATCTCGGCGTAGCAGGACGTCAGCACGCCGCCCGAGGCGGCCGGCAGGCTGGCGCCGCTGATGCTCACCGACGATGCGGTCGGCGACGTCACCGAACCGCCCGTGCAGGTGGTGACCGGATTGGACCCCGCGGGCACGGTGACGCCGGCCGGCAGGTTGTCGGTGGTGGAGATGCCGGACAGCGGCTGGCCCGTCGGGTTGTAGAAGGTGATGCGCAGGCGCGAGCGCTCACCGGGCTTGACCACGTTGGGCGTGAACTGCTTGGTCACGCCGATGTTGCTCTGCGTGGTCAGGCTGGTGGAGGCCGGACCTGCATTCGACAGCCCCTGGTGCGTGGTGACCGCGCCGGTCGGGATGAAGTTGGTGATGCCGCCCACGGCCGTGGAAGTGACGTTGACCGACAGCGTGCACGAGGCACCCGCCGCCAGCGTCGCGATGGACAGGCCCACCTGCGTGCCGCCCGCCGCCGCCGTCACCACACCGCCCGGGCAGGTGGTGGCCGCAGCCGGCGTGGGCGCGATCGCCATGCCGTTGGGCGTGGCGCCGGCCGTGCCGTCGGCGGTGAAGTAGTCGGTGACCGCCAGGCCCGTGACCGATTGCGTGCCGGCCGTGAGCGTGATGGTGAGGCGGCTGGTCTGGCCGGGGAATGTCAGCGTCGACGGGTTGCTGGTCTTGGTGACCGTGAGGCCCGAGGGCGGGTTGTAGGTCAGCGTGGCCGACACCGGCGTCTGGTTGGTGATGCCGCCCGCGGCGGTGATGTTGCCGGCCGGGATGGATCCGTGACGTTCGTGTTGCAGATCTCCGGCGCGGAGCCGTAGCAGACGCCGCCGGCGGCGATGGTGTTGCCGAAGCTGGTGCCAGGCGCCGCGTTGGCCGGAACCATGGCCCAGAACTCGATCGTGCAGGTACCCGGCGCGTTGACGTTGGGCCGGCCCGGCACGGAGGCGATGACGAACTGCGGGCTGGTGGCGCCGGTGGTGGACGCCGTGGTGACGCCGACGCAGGCGCCGGCAGGCGTCACGGTGGGCGTGAAGTTCTGCCCGCCGATGGTGCCGGTGAGGAACGTCTGGCCCTGCGTGAAGTTGTCGGTGACGCGCACGTTGGCGATGGCGCCCGGCGTCCAGTTCTCCACGGTCACGCGGTAGCGCACCGGGCTGCCTGGCGCCGCGACCGTGGGCGACGATTCCTTGCGCACGAACAGGCTCTGGTAGACCGTGGTCGTGGCCGAGGCGGCCTGGCTGACGATGGCGGTGTTGACCGGGCTTCCGACCGTCACGGCGCCCTGGATCAGCGTGTTGGTGTAGGAGCGCGCGGTGTTGGCTTGCTGCACCGTGCCGGTGAACGGAATCGTGACCGTGCACGAGCCGGGGCCCGGGATGGTGGCACCCGAGAGGCTGACGCCGGTATCGCCGATCGCCGTCACCGTGGCCGGCGCGCACGAGGTGGTGGGCGCGCCGTTGAGCTTGAGTCCGTACCCAGCCGCGCCGCTGCCATCGATCGGGTTGTCGGTGAACGCCACATTGGTGAGCGGCTCCGCGCCGTCGTTGAACAGCGTGATCGTGAAACTGCCGCTCTCGCCGCTGGCGAGCGAGCCGCTATTGACGGTCTTGGAAACACGCAGTGGCGAGCGCACGGTGACGCCGGCGCTGACGTTCGCGGTCGTGATGCCCAGATCGTTGCTGAACTGGTTCGTGCCGTTGATGGTGTTGTTGAGGGTGACCTGGTAGGCACCGGCGGTCTGGGCCGCCACGACGTTCACGCGCAGCGTGCAGGAGCCGTTGGCGGGAATGGTGCCGGTCGCCTCGAAGCTGCCGGCGCCGGCCGCGCCGGTCACCACGGGCGCCGGGCCCGACGTGCAGGTCGAGCTACCCAGCGGCGGGTCGGCCAGAACGATGATCGGCGCGAGGGGCGTGCCCGCCGTCGGAAACACGTCTTCGATCGAGAAGCCCGCGATAGGCACCGGATTGGTGTTGGACAGCGTGACGGTGAGCTGGCGCGATGCGCCGCCCAACGTCAGCGCAGGCGAATTCAACGCCGCCTTGGTGATCGTCGGCCGGCTCATCGCGTTGACCGGAAGGCTCTGCTGCACCGTGCCCGTGTTGGCCAGCGTGGCGCCCGGCGCGCTGGACGGGTTGCCGGTGACCGCGCCGCCGGCGATCGAGTAGACGTAGGTGGCCTGTGCGCCGCTGGACGTGCCGGCGGTGACCGGGATTTCGATCACACAGGTGCCGTCGATGCCGCCCGCGGCGGCGGGAATCGTGGCCCCCGCCAGGGTGATGCCGCGCGTGTTCACCGCGGCCGTGAGCGTGCCCGTGGTCGCGACCGGGCCGGACGCCGGATCCGTACACACATAGCTGGCCGGGCCGGCGACTTTCAGGCCGTTGGGATCGGTGGTCACCGGCAGGCTGTTGGCGAAGCCGACATTGATCAGCGAATTGCCCGGATCGCTGTTGGACAGGGTGATCTGCAGTCGCGTCACCTCGCCCGGATAGATGCTGGTCGGATCGCCCGTGACCAGCGTGACCGACGCCCCCAGGTCCGCCATAGCCGAGGTGCTGGCCGCAGTCAGCAACGCGACTGCGCACCACTGCCTCAGATTTCCGCAGATGTGTCTAATTGTGAACGAAACGACCCAAAACTGGATCGAAACAGCGAATTTATGGAGCACGGCATTTTTCACGCCGTGGACTGTAGGGAGACGTTTGGTTACGTTCTTTCGATTTTTCTAACCATTTCTCATGTTTGCTAACTGGTCGCGCCCATGCTTGGCAGCCCTTTCAGGCGGGCTGTACGGGGCAGGCCCGCATGCAGGGCCCGTGATGAGGTTGCATGTGCGCGTTCATGAGGAAACATGAGAATTGCAACAGCGTCTGCAAAACTGCGGCAAAGACCCGGAGGCGGCGACCGGATCAGGGACGACACCTGGGCTCGCCGGCGAAACACGACCGGCAGCAAGTGTTTGCCTGATCGCCGACAATCGCGGGTTGCCCGACCGGCGCGATGCCGGCCGCTCCCCTGTCCGGAGCCCATGAAAGTCCCCTCGCTTGCCCTGCTTCCCCAAGTGGCGTTCGCCCACCTGGTCAGTCACGTCCACATCATGGCGCTGCCTGCGCTGCTGCCGCTGCTGCCGCGCGAGATGGGCGTGAGCTTCATCGAGCTCGGGCTGGCCATCAGCCTGTTCAATGTGGTGTCGGCCTTCGTGCAGGCGCCGCTGGGCTTCGCGGTCGACCGCTTCGGTGCGCGCCGCATGCTGGTGGGCGCGCTGGTGGCGGGCAGTCTGAGCTATCTGGCCTTCGCCGCCGTGCCGACCTATGCCTGCCTGATGGTGGCCATGGTGCTGGCCGGCATCGCCAATGGCGTCTACCACCCGGCCGACTACGCGCTGCTGTCCTCGGGCGTGGACGAGGCGCGCATGGGCCGGGCGTTCTCCATCCACACCTTCGCCGGCTTCTTCGGCGGTGCCATCACGCCGGTCCTGATGATCGGGCTGGCGACCACGGCCGGCTGGCGCTGGTCATTCGTGGCGGTGGCGCTGCTTGGCCTGGCCTCGGCCGCGGTCATGCTGCTGCCCAGCCGCATCGCGCCACAAGCCCGCGCAAAAGCGGCCAAGGCACCGGCCGCAGGCGCTGGCAACCTGCGTGTACTCACGCCCGCGATCCTGGTGCTGACGCTGCTGTTCGTGCTGCTGAACCTGAGCACCAGCGCGGTCGAGAAGTTCTCGGTGACCGCCCTCGCCTCGGCCTACGACGTGCCGCTGGCGCTGGGCAACACGGCCCTCACGGCCTTCCTCTTCGCCAGTGCCTTCGGCGTGCTGGCCGGCGGCACGCTGGCCGACCGCACCCGCCGCCACGGCCTGGTGGCGGCCACGGCGTTCGCGCTGGCGGCCCTGCTCATGATCCTGGTGGCCAGCGTGCCGCTGCCCGGCGTGCTGCTGGTGCTGTGCCTGGGCGTCGCCGGCTTCCTCAGCGGCGTGATCGCCCCCTCGCGCGACATGCTGGTGCGCGCCGCCGCGCCACCGGGCGGGCAGGGCAAGGCGTTCGGCATCGTCTCCACGGGCTTCAACATCGGCGGCGCCGTGGGCCCGGTGATGTTCGGCTGGCTGCTCGACCACGCCATGCCGCTGGGCATCTTCTGGGCCGCCGCCGGCTTCATGACACTGACCGTGATGCTCACGCTGCTGCAGGAACGCCGCGCCGCCCGCGCCCGGCGTGCGCTGCCGCAGCCGGCCTGAGAGCGCCGGCCCTCAGCCGGGCGGCGCCGCCCGCTCCGCACGCCGCAGCCAGCCGCGCAAGGCCACCCCACTGGCCAGCACGCCCACGCCCACCCAGGCCGCGTTGAAACCCCCGAATTCCTGCGCATGAACGAACGACAGGCTGGCCCACAGCATGTACAGGCTGCTCAGGCAGAACAGCGTCGGCACCAGCGGATAGAACGGCACCCGGAACGGGCGGGGCCGGGCCGCGTCGATGCGGCGCAGCCGGAACAGCGACAACCCGGTCAGGAAAAAGAACAGCCAGAACACCGGCGCGGTGAACTCCACCATGGCCCGGAAGCCGTCATGGAAACCCGCGCCCAGCGCCACCAGCGCCAGCGCCAGCACGCCCTGCGTGAGGAAGCTGTTGCGCGGTGCGCCGGTGCGCGGGTCGCGGCGCGCCAGCCAGGCCAGCCGCGGCCAGTCGTGGCCCAGCGCGCCGGTGCCGCGCGCGCCCACCAGCAGCGTGGCGTTCATCGAGGCCAGTGCGGCCAGCGCCACCAGGGCGGCGATGAACTGGCCGGCGACGGGGCCGAAGGCGAGTTCGAGCACGTCGGTGGCCACGGTGTCGGACTGCGCCATGCCCGCCAGCCCCAGCACCCACCAGCAGGCCCAGTTCACCAGAAGGTAGAGCCCGGTGATGAAGCACACCGACATCCACAGCGCGCGTGCCATCGCACGCCGGTCGCCCAGGTCGGCGGTGACGTAGGCTGCGTCGCTCCAGCCACCGAAGGTGAGCAGAACGAACACCAGCGCCAGCCCCACGCCCTGCATCGACAGGGGCGCGCCGGCCGAACCGGCGAGCGCCACGGCCGCCGCATCGCTGGCCGCGCCCGGGCGATCGCCGCCCAGCCAGAGCCAGAGCGCGGCCACCACGATCAGCGCCAGGCCCGCCACCTCCATCACCGTGAGCCACGACTGCGTGCGCGCACTGCCGCGCAGGCCCCGCAGGTGAACCGCCGTGAGCAGCACCACCGCCAGCGCCGCGTAGAGCGCCGGCCCGTGCGGCCCCAGCGGCACGAGGCGCTGCGCGTAGTCGCCGAACACGAAGCCCAGCAACGCGATGGAACCCGTGGTGAGCACCGAGACGCGCGCCCACGCGTAGACGAGTGCGGTGTCGCGCCCGAACGCGCGCGAAAGGAAGTGATATTCGCCGCCGGCGCTGGGATAGGCCGAGGCCAGCTCGGCATAGCAGAGCGCGCCGAGGATGGAGAAGATGCCGCCCACGATCCACAGGCCGAACATCCACTCGGCCGACGGCACGTTGGCCGCCACCACCGAGGGCGCCTTGAAGATGCCCGCGCCGATGGCCAGCCCGACGATGAGGGCCAGCGTCTCGCGCATGCCCAGGCCCGCGCGTGCCCCGCCACCTGCGCGGGCCGACTCGTGACTGCGCAAGGCGGCAGGCGGCCGGGCCGCCCGCGCCGGGTGCGCGGGGCGCATCAGTTCGGGCCTGCTTCCAGCGCGCGCGCCGCCGCCAGGCCTTCCTGCTCGCCCGCCTCGATGCCCTGGATCGGCTCGGCGGGGCCTTCGCGCACGGCCTCGAAGGGCACCGTGCCGCCGCTGGCGCGGCTCATGGTGCCGGTGATGCGGTCACCGGCCACGCGGCCCTGGAACTGCATCATCGCGCCGCCCGCGTCGCGCACGCCGAAGCTGATGGTCTCGCCCGACAGGCGCGGCTGCACCACGCCGGCCGTGAGCTGGTTGTCGTACGCGGCCTGGCCTTCGAGCTGCTGGAAGCGCTGCGTGAACTGCACGTGATGCGGCAGGCCCGAGGCGCCGGTCAGGCGCCAGGTGCCGCCCGCGTTGGCCGGAATGCGCCAGAGGAACAGCTCGGCGGATCCCACGCGCGACACTTCGTCGGGCCACCAGTTGCCCATGCGGAACGAATGCGACACCACGCGCGTGCCCGGCTTCATGCGAAAGAGCTGCGGGCGCAGCCGCAGGTTGAGCTGCGGCAGCAGGTACATGGTGACCACGGTGGCTTCGGAGAAGTCGGTCACGAAGATGTCGGCTTCCTGGAACTTCACCTTGTCGGAGACGCCGGCCTGCTGTGCCATGCGCACCGAAAGCTCGACCATCTTCGGGTTGTATTCGAGCCCGCGCGCCGTGGCACCGTGGTTGCGCGCGGCGGCAATGGCGATCTTGCCGTCGCCCGAGCCCAGATCGACCACGCGATCGTTCGGCTTGACTTCGGCCATGTGCAGCATGCGGTCCACCGCGCCGTCGGGGGTGGGGATCCAGATCACGTCCTTGCCGGCCTGGCCGCGCATCGGTTCGTAGGATGCGGCAGCCGGCGCGCTCTGGGCCAGCGCCAGCGGCGCGAACGAGGCCAGGGCGAACAGGCCGCAGGCCAGCGAGGCAGCGGCCCGGCGGCGGGCGGGCAGGGTCATCGTCACAGGAATGTCCTTCTTCACGTTGAGGGGGGCGGGCCGCACGGCCCGGAGCGTGAGCGGGTCGCGCCACGGGGGGGGACGCGGGCGACGCATGCATTCTGCGGCAGGCGTGCAGCGGCGCGGCTGCGGAATCCCCCGGGGATCTGGGGCCTTGGAGGTTATTGCGGCGCGACAATGCGCGGCCATGCCCGACGCACTGCCCGCCACCGATCTCGAACACGCCGCCGACCTGATCGCGCAGGCCGATGCCCTGGTGGTGGCCGCGGGCGCGGGCATGGGCGTCGACTCGGGCCTGCCCGACTTCCGCGGCCGCGAAGGCTTCTGGCGGGCTTACCCGGCGCTGGCCCGCGCGCGGCTGGACTTCACCACTATCGCCTCGCCCGACAGCTTCCACGACGACCCCCGGCTGGCCTGGGGCTTCTACGGCCATCGCCTGGCGCTCTACCGCGCCACCGTGCCCCACGGCGGCTTCGCGCTGCTGCAGCACTGGGGCCGCCAGTTGCCGCTGGGCACGGCCGTGTTCACGAGCAACGTGGACGGCCAGTTCCAGCGCGCCGGCTTCGCGCGCGATGGCGTACACGAATGCCATGGCTCGCTGCACTGGCTGCAGTGCCTGGCCGGCTGCGGCGCCCCGCCCTGGCCCGCCGACGACTTCGTGCCCCGGGTGGACGAGGCGGCCTGCCGCCTGCTGAACGAATTGCCGCGCTGTCCGGCCTGCGGCGCACTGGCCCGGCCCAATGTGCTGATGTTCGGCGACGCCGGCTGGATCGACTCGCGCGAGCGCGCGCAGGCCCGGCGCCTGCGCCAGTGGCTCGCGCGCGCTGCGCGGCCGGTCGTGGTCGAGCTCGGCGCAGGCACGGCCATTCCTTCCGTGCGGCATTTCAGCCACGCCGTGCTGCACGCGCACGGCGGCCGGCTGGTGCGCATCAACCCGCGCGAGAGCAGCGTGCCTTCGCCGCGCGACGTGGGCCTGGCATCGGGCGCGCATGCCGCGCTGCAGGCGATCGCCGGCCTGCTCGGCCCCCACTGGCAGGTGCCGGCGGCCCACGCCTGACACGCACGCATCCGGCA
>JAGOCV010000049.1 GCA_017998575.1 Burkholderiaceae bacterium | reverse complement strand
GGCTACGTGGCCACGATGTACCTGCTGGAGCGCGGCGTGCGCCTGACCGGCACCGACGGCTGGAGCTGGGACGCGCCCTTCGTTCACACCGCCGTGAAGTACGGCGAGACGAAGGACGCCGGCCTGATCTGGGAAGGCCACAAGGCCGGCCGCGACATCGGCTACTGCCACATCGAGAAGCTGCACAACCTCGAAGCGCTGCCGCCCACGGGCTTTTTCATCAGCTGCTTCCCGCACAAGATCCGCGGCGCATCCGCCGGCTGGACGCGCGCCGTCGCCATCTTCGACGATGCACTGATGGCTTCGGTCTGATACGTTCGAGCCTTCCCCATCCCAGACGAGAGACACACAAGACATGGCCCTGAACCACACCCACGACGCCGCAACCAAGAGCTGGCTCGAATCCGCCAACGCGGCGGGCACCGACTTCCCGATCCAGAACCTGCCGTTCGGCGTGTTCCGCCGCAAGGGCACGAGCGAAGCTTTCCGCGGCGGCGTGGCCATCGGCGACCAGGTGATCGACCTGGCGGCCGTGTCGCGTGCCGGCGCGGTGTCGGGCCTGGCCGCGCAGGCCGCCAATGCAGCCGCCAAGGATGCGCTCAACGACCTCATGGCCATGGGCCCCAGCGCCTGGAGCGCGCTGCGCCATGCGCTGTTCGACCTGCTGCGCGAGGGCGCGTCGGGCCCGGGCGTGCAGGCCTTGCGCGCCGGCCTGGTGCCGATGGCGGAGGTCGAATATTCGCTGCCCACGCGCGTGGGCAACTACACCGACTTCTACACGTCCATCCATCACGCGCGCAACGTGGGTCGCATTGCGCGCCCGGACGATCCGCTCACCTCCAACTTCCAGTGGATCCCGATCGCCTACCACGGCCGCGCCTCCAGCGTGGTCATCAGCGGCACGCCCTTCCGCCGCCCCATGGGCCAGGCCATGCCGCCCGGCGCCAAGGCCCCCGTGTACGGCGCGTGCAAGCGACTCGACTACGAACTGGAGATGGGCTTCTACATCGGCCAGGGCAATGCCCAGGGCGAGCCGGTGCCCATGGCCGAGGCCGAGCAGCAGATCTTCGGCATGTGCCTGCTCAACGACTGGTCGGCACGTGACCACCAGTTCTGGGAGATGGCGCCGCTGGGCCCCTTCCTGGGCAAGAACTTCTGCACCACCGTGTCGCCGTGGATCGTGACGATGGAAGCGCTGGAGCCCTACCGCGTGCCGTTCGCCCACCCCGCTGACGAGCCGCAGCCGCTGGCTTACCTCGACAGCCCCGCCAACCGCGAGCGCGGCGGCGTGGACGTGCAGCTCGAAGTGCGGCTCGAATCGCAGCAGCACCGCGCCAGGGGCCTGGCGGCCGATCGCCTGTCGGCCACGAGCTTCCGTCACCAGTACTGGACCATCGGCCAGATGGTCACGCAGCACACCGTGGGTGGCTGCAACCTGCAGCCCGGCGACCTGCTGGGCACGGGCACGATCTCGGGTCCGACCTACGAAGAAGCCGGCGCCATCGTCGAGCTGTCGGTCGGCGGCACGAAGCAGATCCCGCTGCCGGCCACGGGCGAGAGCCGCACCTTCCTGGAAGACGGCGACGCCGTGATCCTGCGCGGCTGGTGCGAGAAGCCCGGCGCGGCGCGCATCGGCTTCGGCGAATCGCGCGGCGAAGTGCTGCCGGCCATCGGCTGACACGGGGCCACGCCATGGCGCTGCCCACCCCGCCGCTGGAGTTCGTCGCCGACCTGGTGGTGCACGTCGCCGCGCCGCTGGAGGCCGGCGCCATCACCGGCCTGAACAGCCGCGGCCGGCGCCGCATCATCCCGATCACGGGCGGCAGCGTGAGTGGTCCGCAGATGAACGGGCGCGTGATGCCCGGGGGCGCCGACTTCCAGCTGGTGGTCTCCGACACCTGCGCCGACCTCGATGCGAGCTACCTGCTGCAGCTGGACGGCGGCGAGCACGTCTTCGTGCAGAACCGCGCCCTGCGCCGCGGCAGCGCGCAAGACATCGCCAGGCTGGTGCGCGGCGAGCCGGTGGATCCGGACGCCATCTATTTCCGCTGCGTGCCCACGTTCGAGGTTTCTTCGCCCGCGCTGGCGTGGCTCACCGAGAGCGTCTTCATCGGCACCGGCGCGCGCTTTCCCGACCGGGTGGAAATGCGCTTCTTCCGGGTGGGCTGAAGCCCACGCGCCGCGCACCGCCTGCGCCAGACGGCGCCTTATGGTTGTACGATGCAACCATATGGCCACGCCACCTGCCCAGGCGCCCGAGGGCGCCACCGCCCACGATCCCGTCGAGTCCATCCGCGCCGCCTCGCGCACGCTGGTGCGCGAGCTGGGCTTCATGCGGGCCACGCTCGCCGCAACCGAGTATTCGCCCTCCGCCGTGCATGCGCTGCTGGAGATCGAGGCGAACGGCCACATGACCGCGGCCCAGCTGGTGCAGGTACTGGCGCTGGAGAAGTCGAGCGTCAGCCGCATGCTGGCCCGGCTCGTGGCAGCGGACGAGCTCAGGGAGTCCAGCGGTCATGACGACGCGCGCCTCAAGCAGTTGCACCTGACCGCGCGCGGCAGGCGTACCGTGCGGGCCATTCACGCGCACGGGCGCGCGCAGGTCATGACCGCCTTGCAGCGGCTGAACCCGTCACAACAGCAGGCCGTGGTCCAGGGGCTACACGCCTATGCCGGCGCACTCCGGGCCTGTCGCGATGCCGATCCGGTGCGGAGCACCGGCCTGGCGCCGATCGCCGTCGAAGCGGGCTATCGCCCGGGCCTGATCGGGCGTGTCACCGAGATGCACGCGTCGTTCTACGCGCGGCACTGGGGCTTCGGCGCGATCTTCGAGAGCCGCGTGGCGGCCGGCCTGGCCGATTTCAGCCAGCGCCTTCATGAGCCATGCAACGGCCTCTGGGTCGCGACACAGGGCGGGCGCATCGTCGGCTCCGTCGCGATCGACGGTCAGGATCTGGGAGCCGGGCTCGCCCATCTGCGCTGGTTCATCCTGGACGACGGTTGCCGGGGCGGCGGCGCGGGCCGCCGCCTGCTGCACGAGGCGATTGCTTTCTGCGACCGCGTCGGCTTCGAGGCGACGCAGCTGTGGACATTCCGGGGCCTGGACGCCGCCCGGCGGCTCTACGAATCCTGCGGCTTCGAGCTGACGCACGAGGCACCAGGCGACCAGTGGGGCACGCAGGTGGTGGAGCAGCAATTCACTCGCCGCCGTCCGGCCCCGTCGGCCTGAGGCAGCGTCCATTTCCTGGCCTTCGCGCGGCCGACGTCAATTTCGCACAGTCGTGCTAATATCTGCCCCATGGACGCCCGCACCCAGAAAAGCGAACTCACCCGCGCCGCCATCGTCGGCGCGGCGCTGGATCTCGCCCTGCACGACGGGCTGGAGGCCATCACGCTGCAGGCCGTGGCCGACCGCATCGGCCTCTCCAAGAGCGGCGTGTTCTCGCGCGTGGGTTCGCGCGAGGCGCTGCAGAAGGCCGTGATCGAGGAATACGGCCACCGCTTCCTGGCCGACGTGTTCGTGCCCGCGATGCAGTCCCCACGCGGCCTGCCGAGGCTGGACGGCATCATGCAACGCTGGATCGCGCGCATGCGCGACGTCGAGCTGCAGACCGGCTGCCTCTACACCGCCGGCGCGTTCGAGCTGGACGACCGCGAAGGCGAATTGCGCGAACTGCTGCTGCAGGAAGTCACCCGCTGGCGCGCGGCGCTGCGGCGCACGGTGCTGCAGGCGGTGGAAGAAGGCCACCTGCGCGCCGACACCGACGCCGGGCAGCTGGTGTCCGAACTCAATGGCCTCGTGATGACCTTGATGCACGACGGCCGCTTCCTGCGCGACGCGCAGGCCCCGGCGCACGCGCTCGCCACGTGGCAGCGGCTGCGGGCCGGCTACGTAGCCTAGCGCGGCGCGCCTCTCTCATTGCCTGTCCGTGTCTGCATCCTGTTTCGTCCACCCGCCCATATTTCGCACAGTCGTGCGATAAAGGAGATCGCCATGTTTGTCTTCCTGCTGCTTGCCCTGGTCTTCGGCGCCATCCATGGGGCCACCCGTGTCATGGAGTCACTGCATTCGCTGCCCCGCAGCAATGAGGACTGGATCTGGTGGTGAGAATGGGGCGTGCGTGGCCGCCTCGTTCAAGGCACGTTGAGCGCTTTGAAAAGGGCCGCCAGCGCGTCGACCTTCTCCCGGGATGCATCGAGGAGGGCGCGGCCAAAGTGCCGCATGGACACACGCTCGTCATGCGCAGGCACTCCGAATTTCTTCGCGAACGCCTGCTTGGATGCGCTGAACTGCGCGCGCGTCTGTCCCCATGGATCGCCAGCAGCCAGGCTTCAAGGCAAGGCGTCGACTCGACCACATCGAAGCGTGCCTGCCTGGCCTCTTTGCGAAGCGCGTCGTTCCAGTCGACGTCCGTGTCCAGCAGCAGGACGACCCGGGCGTAGTCGCCCGCCGTCGCCTGTCCCCGCGCATAGTCCAGCACGCCGCGCCCCCCTTTGCCGAGTCCGCCGACGATTCGTACCGTGGTACCGCAGTGCCGTGGAAGGTAGATGCTCTTGAGATGGCGCAAGAGATTCAGCTCGGCAGCACCCTCCCCGACGGCCAGGATCGCGGTATGCGCAACGGACCTCACGACGGTCATCCTTCGATCCGCTCAGAGCTGGGGAACAGCGCCCAACGCGCCTGACATGTACTTCGCGTAGAGGTTGTGCGATGCGTCGAGGCCCACGATGTCGTCGCCTCGATACGCCACGCTCTCGCAATCGGTCTTTTCGATGAAAACGACTTGGGCCCGCTGAAGCACACGGAGCACTTCCGGTGACTGGCAGGTGAAGATGAGCTGCGCACCGCGAGGATTGGTCTGACGGTCATGAAAGAGCTTGAGGATGGGCTCGATCATGTGGGGATGAAGATCGCTTTCCAGCTCGTCGATGAAGGCCATGCCGCCCAGATGCAGCGTCGGCAGCAGCCGCGACAACAGGATGAACGCCGTCTGCGTTCCACTGGACTCGAACACGAACGGCAGCATGAACTCCTTGCCCCGCACGTGATGGACGCCAAAGGGGAACCACCGCGTGCGGCTTTGGGTTTCGCCTGGAGCGATGGCCTCGACCGCCTGTATGCGAACATCAGACAGACCCAGATCCCACTGCCGCAGAAGCGAACGCATCATTTCCTGCGAAGCATCTGACTCGCTGAACAGCTCCGCCGCGTCCCACATCGCATTTGTCGAAGGCGCACGGCCGATGGCGACGATATTCGACGACACCGCGAAGTCCGAGAAATGCACCGCGAGTTGCGCACCGTACTGCCGGCCCCAGGAGACCAGCGATACGTTGTCACGGACTTTGGCGGCCTCGCTGTCGACCAGCCCGAACTCCTGCTGCCGGACCGTATAGCCCTTGCCGTTCCAGTCGCGCTTGAACACGTAGCTGTAGCGGTCGCCCGGGTTCACATTGCGCCGGTACAGGGCTTCGTGCAGCACGCGGTCCGTGGTTGCACGCAACACGTAGCGCCAGCGCCAGCCATGGCCATCGTCCGATTCGAACTCGAACTCGGAAGCCTCGTCCTTGCGGCTCAGATGCGGCATCAGCGGAATGTTGTCCGTCGGCTTGAGGTCGAACGAATCCTGCAGGAACCACGACAGGAACGGGCCAACCTTGAGCAAGCTGCTCTTGCCTGCACCGTTGGCCCCCAGCAGCGCCAACGCCGTTGTCACCCGCTCACCCGATGAAGACTGGCGATCCCAGCCGTGCACGGTGTCCCGCTTGTTGAGCGTCAGGGACACCTCCGTACGGTCGGCGAAGCTGTGGAAGTTGGTGACGGCAAATGACAGCAGCATGGGCGATTCCTTGTCTCATTATGGCAATCAATTGTGATTTCACTTCAAAATCCAGGCGAAATACGATTTATCTGGATTTTTCAGCTGTTCTCAGCGACTGAAGGCTGCGTTTAACATCGCCGGCTGCCAAGACAACACACAAGGAGATGGCCATGGGCATGTTCGACTGGAAGGAAAAGAGCGCGGCGGCGCTGGACGGCGGTGGGGTGATCGGCCCCGACGAGCGCCTGCCCTGGCCGCAGACCGGCGTGATGGGCGTGCAGCACGTCATCGCGATGTTCGGCGCCACGGTGCTGGCGCCCATCCTCATGGGCTTCAACCCCAACATCGCCATCCTGATGAGCGGCATCGGCACGCTGATCTTCTTCGTGATCACCGGCGGCAAGGTGCCCAGCTACCTGGGATCGAGCTTCGCCTTCATCGGCGTGGTGATCGCGGCCAGCGGCTACGGCGGCCAGGGGCCCAATGCCAACCTGGCCGTGGCGCTGGGCGGCATCGTCGCCTGCGGCGTGCTCTACACGCTGATCGGCTTCATCGTGCAGGCCGTGGGCACGGGCTGGATCGAACGCTTCATGCCGCCCGTGGTCACGGGCTCGGTGGTGGCGGTGATCGGTCTGAACCTGGCGGGCATCCCGATCAAGAACATGGCCGCCAGCAACTTCGACAGCTGGATGCAGGCCGTCACCTTCCTGTCGGTGGGGCTGGTGGCCGTGTTCACGCGCGGCATGGTGCAGCGCCTGCTGATCCTGGTGGGCCTGATCGTGGCCACGGTGATCTACGCACTGCTGACCAACGGCCTGGGCTGGGGCAAGCCGATGGACCTGTCGGGCATCGCGGCCGCCGCGTGGTTCGGTGCGCCCGCGTTCACCGCGCCGGTGTTCACGGCCAACGCCATGCTGCTGATCGCGCCCGTGGCCATCATCCTGGTGGCCGAGAACCTGGGCCACATCAAGGCCGTGACGGCGATGACCGGCCGCAACCTCGATCCGTACATGGGCCGCGCCTTCATCGGCGACGGCATCGCCACCATGGTGAGCGGCTCGGCCGGCGGCACGGGCGTGACCACCTACGCCGAGAACATCGGCGTGATGGCGGCCACGCGCATCTACTCCACCGCCGTCTTCGTGGTGGCGGCGGTGATCGCGCTGGTGCTGGGCTTCTCGCCGAAGTTCGGCGCCGTGATCCAGGCCATTCCCCTGCCGGTGATGGGCGGCGTGTCGATCGTGGTGTTCGGCCTGATCGCCGTGGCCGGCGCCAAGATCTGGGTCGACAACCGCGTCGACTTCAGCGACAACCGCAACCTCATCGTGGCCGCCATCACCCTGGTGCTGGGCACCGGCGACTTCACGCTGAAGTTCGGCCAGTTCGCTCTGGGCGGCATCGGCACCGCCACCTTCGGCGCCATCATCCTCTACGCGCTGCTGAGCGCGGGCCGCAAGCCGGCCTGACGGCTGCGGGCGGCGGCGCGCGGGCCACAGGCAGCACGCGCGCCGCCACAGACAAGTCCGCGATATCCAACCAACGATTGATTCGTTGGCCCGCGGCGGCCCGCGCCGAATAATGCGGTGCATGAACTTCCAGCAGCTGCGCTCGGTGCGCGAAGCCGCGCGGCGCGGCTTCAACCTCACCGAAGTCGCCCACACCCTCCATACCTCGCAGCCCGGCGTGAGCCGGCAGATCCGCGAGCTGGAAGACGAGCTGGGCATCGAGATCTTCGTGCGCGCGGGCAAACGGCTCACCGGCCTCACGCCGCCCGGCGGCACCGTGCTGCCCATCATCGAGAGCATCCTGCAGGGCGCGGGCAACCTGCAGCGCGCCGGCCGCGAGTTCGCGCGGCAGGACACCGGCACGCTGTCCATCGCGGCCACGCACTCGCAGGCCCGCTACGCCCTGCCGCCGGCCGTGCAGGAGTTCCGCCAGCGCTTTCCCGACGTGCAGCTGCGGCTGCACCAGGGCTCGCCCCGGCAGGTGGCCGAGATGCTGCTGTCGGGCGAGGCCGATCTCGGCATCGCGACCGAAGCCCTGCAGCAGTACGAGGGCCTGGTCGCCCTGCCCTGCTATCGGTGGACGCACTCGGTGGTGGCTCCCGCCGGGCATCCGCTGCTCGAAGGCCCCCTCACGCTGGAGCGGCTGGCGCAGCAGCCGCTCATCACCTACGACCACGGCTTCACCGGCCGCGCGCGCATCGACGCCGCTTTCGCCGAAGCCGGACTGCAGGCCAACGTGGTGCTGGCGGCGATGGATGCCGACGTCATCAAGGCCTATGTCGAACTCGGCATGGGCGTGGGCCTGGTGGCCTCGATCGCGTTCGACCCCGAGCGCGATCTGGCGCTGCGCGGCGTCGATGCCGGTGCGCTGTTCGGCATCAACGTGACCCAGCTGGCGCTCAAGCGCGGCAGCTTCCTGCGCGGCTACACCTACGCCTTCATCGAATCCTTCGCGCCGGGGCTGGACGCCGCCGGGGTGGACCGCGCGATGGCCCAGCCCGCGCCGGACGCACCGGAGGCCTGACGCCTCATCGCGTGGATGGCGCGCCAGCCGGCGCCGAGGCGGCGCCCCGCCGGGCCGGCTTCGGCGTGCCTGGGGCGGCGTTGCCGCCGCCGCGCCCGAGCAAGCCGCCAATCTTCGCGCCGATCACCGTACCGATTCCCGGCAGGATGGCGGTGCCCACGGCGGCACCTGCGTAGAAGCCGGGGGCGATCCTGAAATCGGGCTTGCGCGTGGGCCCTTCGACGGTGAAGGGCACGTCCACCGCGCCGCCGGCCATGTCGAGCGAGCCCCTCGCGCTGACGTGGCGGCGGTACACGGTGGCTTCGCCCTCGGCCTTGTAGCCGCCGGCGGTGGCCTGGATGCCGGAGTAGGAGACGCGCATGCCGCCCTGCTCGGTGTTCTGCGTGACGACGCGGCCCGAGAGCGTGTCGAGCCGCGTCTGCCCCTCACGCTCGCGGCCCAGCGATTTCACGGCGCGGTCGATGTCCAGCCGCAGCACCACGCCCTGCTCCACCGTCAGGTCGCTTTCGGTGCGCAACGACCGGCCCAGCTCGCCCGGACTGGTGCCCTGCGCATGCACGCGCGTGCGGCCCGAAGCCAGGCCGGCAAGCGGCGAGCGGCGCTTGAAGGCGGCGATGGCCGATTGCACTTCGACGCGGCGCGGCTCGAACGTGCCTTGCACGGTGATCAGGCCGTCGGGTGTCTCGGTCAGCGTGAGCTCGCCTTCGCCGCTGCCGCCGCCGGCCTCGGCATGGGCGCGCCAGCGGTCTTCATCGCCCTGGCGCGTCAGGCGCAGCAGCGTGGGCTGGGCCGCGTCGCTGCGGCTCACCACGCCCTCGCGCGGGCGCCATCCCGCGTCGAAGCGCACGTCGGCGTCATAGGCCAGCGGCACGCCGCTCCACGACACGTAGGTCACCCGCCGCAGCACGACGTGATCGACCGGATGCCGATCGCCCAGGCCCCGCTTGCCGCTGCGGAACGCGCGCACCGACAGGCGCGGCAGCACCGCGTCGTCCACTTCCACGCGCGACAGGCCCCAGTTGCGATCGCGCAGCGTGCGCCAGCCCAGGCGCGGCCACAGGGCGACGCGCGCGATGGTGATGGGCTCGTCCTGCGCGGTGCGCACGTCGCGCACCTCGGCCATGGGCACGGGCAGCAGGCGCCAGCTCAACGCGCCGACCTGCACGGCCACGCCGGTGCGCGCCTGCACTTCGTGCTCGACGCGGCGCGCCAGCTCGTCGTCGCCGGGCAGCCACACGAGCAGGGCGACGACCGCGGCGGCCAGCAGGACGGCCAGACCGGCCAGTAGCCACACCCCGCAGCGGAGGACGGGCGAGCGCGGGCGGAACCAGGACATGCTGCAATCGTGCCCGCGCGGCCCGCGCCCGGCTGTAGGCGCAGCCCGGCGCGGCATGCCATCCAGCGGCGCCTGTGCGTCTTCGCGGGGGTTCGCGCCTGGCGTTGCACGCGGGTCTGCACGGATCGTGCTTGCCCGCCTGTTGCATGATGATCGCGCCGACTTTTCCCGACCGCCCCTTGGACACCGCCACCCACCGCCTGCTGGCCGCGCTGCGCATGCGCCAGCTCGAACTGATCGCCACGCTGACCGACACCGGCAGCGTGCGCGCCGCCGCCCAGCGCCTGCACCTGAGTGCCGCCGCCGTGAGCAAGGGCCTGCGCGAGACCGAATCGCTGTTCGGTGCCGAGCTGTTCCAGCGCCTGCCGCGCGGCCTCTCACCCACGGCGATGGGCGAGATGGTGACAGCGCGCGCCCGCCTGCTGCTCAACGAAGTGGCGCAACTGGCCGACGAACTGGCCGCGCGCCAGGGCGGCCGCGCCGACGAGGTGCGCGTGGGCGCGGTGCCCTTCCTCACCTGGACGCTGCTCCCGCGCATCCTGCAGGAGATGCAGCGCGTGCCCGGCGGAGAGCTGCCGCGCGCCCGCGTGGTCGAGGGCCGGCTGGGCGACATGTGCCGCCAGCTGGAAGCCGGCGACATCGACGTGCTGGTGACGATGAACATGCCCTCGGAACTCGGCGGCCTGCGCTCGGACGGCTTCGTCATCGAGCCGATCTACGACGAGCAGTGGACGGTGGTGTGCTCGCCCCACCATCCGGCCGCCCGCGGCAGTCGCGTGCGCCGCTGGGCCGATCTGGTGGCCGAGCACTGGATCCTGCCGCCGCGTCCCACCAACGCCCGCATGATGGTGGAGCAGGTGCTGCTGCGCCGATCGCTCGCGCCCATCGTGCCGTGGATCGAGTCGATGAACGCCATCACCAACCTGCAGCTGGCCGCGCACGGCGCCGGGCTGACGCTGGCCGCGCGCTGCACGCTCGATGCGTACCTGGCGCGCGGCGCGCTGGTGGAGCTGCCGATGGAGGACCTGCCCCCGCCGGTGCCGATCGCGCTGGTCTATCGCACCGGCGCGGCGCGCAGGCCCGTGCTGTCGGCGCTGCGCTCGGCGGCGCAGCGCGCCAGCAGCGAGGCGGCGTCGGCATCGGCCGCCACCATCCGCGCGGCCAGCGAGTTCTCGCCGCGGAAGTCGCGCGCCCAGACCGATTCGAGCAGCGTCACGCAGGACGCCAGCACGGGCGTGGGCACGCGCGCCACGCGTCCCAGGGTTTCCAGGAAGGCCATGCCGAAGGGCACGTCTTCCAGCACGTAGCGGTGATCCAGGCGCGCGGGGCCGTTGGGGCTCATGCCGCGCTGCACGATCTCCGCCGCCATCTCGTGCAACGACGCCGGCGTGAGGTGGTAGGAGCGCGCATAGTGCTCGCGCAGCGTGGGCAATGCCAGCCCGAAGGCGCGGGCCACCGCCAGCCGTTCCGCGTCCAGCGACTCGGCCATGCGTGCCACCACCGGCGTGAAGCAGCCGAACAGCGACCAGGCCTCGCCCCGGTCCATGCGCGTGAGGTTGGGAATCACCTCGGCCGCATGCGCGATCGGGTTGATGTTGGCCAGCGTGATGGCCAGCAGGTTGGCCGCCGACACGAAACGCGGGCCCAGCAGGCGTTCGCAGCAGGCCACGGCGCGCGCGGCGTCGGCGGGGCCGGTTGCCGCCACCTCGATGCGCTCGCGCAGCGGGTTCACGTGCAGGCTGCCATCGGGCAGGAAGTGGGTGGTGGTGGCGGTGGTGTTCCAGCCGGCCACCAGCACATCGCGCCCCTGGGCGCGCGCGGTTTCGGCCAGCCACAGCGGCACCAGCGAGAGGGCACCGCTCACCAGCACCACCTGGCCGTCGCGCCAGTGGCGCGTGAGCGGCTCCAGCACGGCCTCGTAGGCATTGGCGGGCAGGCAGACGATCCACACCTCGGCATCCGACAGCGCGGCGGCGTCGGCCAGCCACCGGGGCGCGAACTGCGACTGCAGCGCGCCCGAGGTGGTGACGCGCGTGCCGCCATCGGCCTGGCGCACGCGCGCGCCGGTGGGCGACCACAGCGCCACGGACACGCCGCGCTGGTGCAGGTAGGCCGCGGTGGCACAGCCCACGGCGCCCGCGCCGATCACGGCCACGCGCGGATCGGCCTGCATCGAGAACACCACGCCGCTCACTCGAGGACGATGTTGCGTTCGCGGATGATGCGGGCCCACAGGGCGCTCTCGGCGGCCACGTTCCTGGCCAGCTCTTCGGGCGAGCTGCCCACGCTCTCGACGCCCTGGCGGCGCAGCTTGGCCTGCAGCTCGGGCTCGGCGAGCGAGGCGCGCACGGCGGCGTAGAGGCGGTCGACGATCGCCCGGGGCGTGCCGGCCGGTGCGAACAGCGCGAAGTTGGTGGTCGACTCGAAGCGCGGCACGCCCGATTCGGCGATGGCGGGCACGTCGGGCACCAGGGCCGAGCGGCTGGCACCGCTCACACCCACGCCGCGGATGCGGCCCGAGGTGACGAAGGGCACGGCCACGCCCAGGTCGAGGAAGGCCACGTCGGCCTCACCGGCCGCCACGGCCGTGGTGGCCGGGCCGCCGCCCTTGTAGGGCACGTGCGTCATCTGCGTCTGGGTGAGCGACATCAGCAGCTCGGACGCCAGGTGGCTGGTGGAGCCATTGCCGCCCGAGGCGATGTTGAGCTTGCCGGGGTTCTTGCGGGCGTAGTCGATCAGCTCGGCCACGTTCTTCACCGGCAGCGACTGGCGCGCCACCAGGATCAGCGGGCTGGCGGCCAGCCCGCTCACGGGCACCAGGTCGCGCTGGTGCTGGTAGGGCAGGCCCTTGTACAGATGCTCGGCGATGGCGTAGGTGCTGTTGGTGGCCAGCACCAGCGTGTAGCCGTCGGCCGGCGACTTGGCGACCTGGCCATGGCCGATGGTGCCGCCCGCGCCGGGGCGGTTGTCCACCACCACCTGCTGGCCGAGGTGCTTGCCCAGCTCGGTGGAGACGAGGCGCGCCAGGATGTCGGTGGCGCCACCGGGCGACCAGGCCACCACCATCTTCACGGGCTTGGTGGGCCAGCCGGCTTCTTGCGCCTGCGAGGCGAAGGTTGCGGCCAGGGCGCTGGCGGCCGCCAGCGCCAGGGTGGCGCGGCGCATGGCATGGAAGGATTTCATCGCGGGGTCTTGCATCGAGAAGGTGAGGAAAAAAGGGGTTCGATGCAGTGTAGGAACCCCTCGCCGCGCGCACGAGCGACATGTTTTCAGGCAGGGTCAACCGGCGGTTGACGCACGCCGCCCGTGCCTGGCGCCGTCAGGCCGGATCGCCGGCCTCGCCCGCGGCGCGCGCCATGCGTTCGCTCTTCCAGTACACATCGTCGCCGCCATCCATGCGGTTGAGCACGCGCGCCAGCACGAACAGCAGGTCCGACAGGCGATTGAGATAGTGACGCGGCGCCGCGTTCACGCGGCCCGGCTCGGCCGCGCCCAGGCTCACCACCGCGCGCTCGGCGCGGCGCGCCACGGTGCGGCACACGTGGGCCTGCGAGGCCGCGCGCGTGCCCGCGGGCAGGATGAATTCGGCCAGGCGCGGCAGCGTGGCGTTGTGATGCGCCAGCGCGCCGTCGAGCGCGGCGACGGCCTCGGGCTTGAGCAGCTCGTAGCCCGGAATCGACAGCTCGCCGCCCAGGTTGAACAGCTGGTGCTGCACCTCCACCAGCAGCACGCGCACGTCATCGGGCAAGGGCTCGCACAGCAGCAGTCCGATATGCGAATTGAGTTCGTCCACGTCGCCCAGGGCGGCCACGCGCGCGCTGTCCTTGGGCACGCGGGTGTTGTCGCCCAGGCCGGTGGTGCCATCGTCGCCGGTGCGGGTGGCAATCTGGGTCAGGCGGTTGCCCATGCGGGATTCCTTGTGCTGCGGAGGACGGCGAGGATTGTGCGCGCAAGCGCACGCGCACGCGCGTCAGGCCGCCGGGTCGATGCTTGCCAGCGCTTCGGCGATCGGGCCGGCTTCGGTGGGGCGCACCAGCCGCGCCACTTCCTGACCGCCCTGCATGAACACCAGCGTGGGCCAGAGCTTCACGCGGAAGCTGCGGCCCAGCGGCTTGCCGCTGCCATCCTCGATCTTGTAGTGGCGCACGCCGGGATGCGCGGCCAGCGCCTGTTCCAGCAACGGTTGCGCGCGCTGGCAGTGCGGACACCACGGCGCGCCGAACTCGACCAGCACCGGCCCCTGGCCGGCGGCGGCGTCGACATCGGCCCGCGCGGGCTCGGTGGGGGCGAATTCATGGTTCATGGGCATGGCCGCATTGTCGGGCCGCCCGGCCGTCTGCCGTGTCAGCCAGCGGCTTGCCCACGGGTGCGGCAGGGCCGGCGACGAGGGTATGCCCGCGCAGGCGCGCACGGGCACCCAGACCTAGAATCGTCTGCTGCCTGCGCGGCCCGCGCCGGCCGCCGCACCCTGGAGACACTGCCATGAACGCCCCTACCGACATCGCCCACCTCGCCCCGGACATCCGCCTGCGCGACGTGCCCGAGGCCCTGCTCGCCGCGCTGCGCGAGCGTTTCGGCGCGCAATGCTCCACGGCCCAGGCGGTGCGCGAACAGCACGGCCGCGACGAATCGGCCTTCGTCAGCGTGCCGCCACCGGCCGCCGTGGTGTTCGCCGAAAGCACCCGGGACGTGGCCGACGCCGTGGCGCTGGCCGCCGCGCACGAGGTGCCCGTCATCCCCTTCGGCGTGGGCTCGTCGCTCGAAGGTCACCTGCTGGCCGTGCAGGGCGGCATCAGCATCGACGTGTCGCGCATGAACCGCGTGCTGTCGGTGAATGCCGACGACCTCACCGTCACCGTGCAGCCCGGCGTCACGCGCAAGCAGCTCAACGAAGAGATCAAGAGCACGGGCCTGTTCTTCCCGATCGACCCCGGCGCCGACGCCTCGCTGGGCGGCATGACCGCCACGCGCGCCAGCGGCACCAACGCCGTGCGCTACGGCACCATGCGCGAGAACGTGCTGGCGCTGGAAGTGGTCACGGCCAGCGGCGAAGTCATCCGCACCGGCACGCGCGCGCGCAAGTCCAGCGCGGGCTACGACCTCACGCGCCTGTTCGTGGGCAGCGAGGGCACGCTGGGCGTGGTCACCGAGGTCACGCTGCGCATCTACCCGCTGCCCGAGGCGGTGTCGGCCGCGGTGTGCTCGTTCCCCAGCATCGAGGCGGCCGTGCGCACCACCATCGAGATCATCCAGTTGGGCGTGCCGATCGCGCGCGTCGAGCTGATCGATGCGCATTCGGTGCGGGCGGTCAACCGGCATTCGAAGCTCACGCTGCGCGAGGAGCCCATGCTGCTGATGGAGTTCCACGGCTCGCCCGCCAGCGTGCAGGAGCAGGCCGAGACGGTGCAGGAACTGGCCGCAGGCCATGGCGGCAACGCCTTCGAATGGGCCGCCACGCCCGAAGAACGCACGCGCCTGTGGACAGCGCGGCACAACGCCTACTTCGCCGCCGTGCAGAGCCGCCCGGGCTGCCGCGTCATCACCACCGACACCTGCGTGCCGATCTCGCGCCTGGCCGATGCCATGCTCGATTCGGTGTCCGAGGCCGAGGCCAGCGGCGTCCCCTACTTCCTGGTCGGCCACGTGGGCGACGGCAACTTCCACGTCGGCTACCTGATCGATCCCGACGACGCCGGCGAGCGCATGCGCGCCGAAGACCTCAACCACCGCCTGGTGGCGCGCGCCCTGGCCGTGGGCGGCACCTGCACGGGCGAGCATGGCGTGGGCCTGCACAAGATGGGCTTTCTGCTCGACGAGGCCGGCAGCGGCGCCGTGGACATGATGCGCACCATCAAGCGCGCGCTGGATCCGAAGAACATCATGAACCCGGGCAAGATCTTCGCGCTCTGACGCGCGGTGGATCTCTTCGCCCCGCAGCCCCCGCATCCGGGGGATTGCGCGGCCGGCGGCGCGGCGCGATGCTCGGGCGCACCGCGCATCCACAAACCGGGAGCCGCCATGCCACGCACCGCCCTCGCCTCCTTCTTCATACTCGCCACCGCCGCGCTGCTGGCCGGCTGCGCCCATTCGCCGCAGCCCATGAACTACGGCCACCCCGCGCTCAACGCGGCCGCCGCGCCCACGGTCGTGGTGGTGCAGCAGCCGGTCTATGTGGCGGCGCCCGCCTACTCACTGGCCTACGCATCTGCGCCTGTGTATTCCCCCGCCCACGGCCACGCGTACCCGGCCCCGTACCGCACGGGCTACGCCGCCGCGCCGGTGGATGCGCCGCCCGCACCGGCCCCGCGCCACGACGCCGGGCGCGCCATCGTGGGCGGTCTGGTCGGCGGGCTCGTCGGCTCGCGCTTCGGCAAGGGCGAGGGCCGCGTGGCAGCCACCGCGCTGGGCGCGGGGTTGGGGACGTGGATGGCGGTGCAGGACTGAGCGCGCTGCGATGGCGCATCACCCGCGCAGAACGCGCGGGCCGAACACATGCCACACAAGGGCCAGTACGAAGAAGGTCCATCCAGACACGCGCGCCAGCTTCTTGAAGCGTTCGTAGTGGTGTTCGTTGGCGCGCCGGTCGTAGTGATCGATCACCAGTGCCAGACAAACCGAGGCCGCCGAGATCAGCGCGCCGTACATCAGCCAGGCCGGAATGCCATGCAGGTGAACGCCCGCCGTTCGCTTGCCCGGCACATACAGGTCGTCGATCCATACACCGAAGCTGCCGTAGGCGAAGAGTGCGAGCGCGAGCACGGCGTTCGTGACACGCTCCTTGACCGAGAACCAGTTGGGTTGAAAGGCCGATGCGCTGCCTGGCAGCACGAAGGGGTTGAAGCCCGGTGGCCAGTGTTTGCGAAGCCCTGTCCGCGGCGGTTCCGGCTGGCCCGTCGGTCGTTCGTACATGGGCGCCCCTCCATCCTTGTTCGATGGCGCATCGTAGTGGAGCGCCCGCTCCGGGGAAAGCGCTCGGCGTCGGCCGGGGGGCCGGAAGCTCAGCCCTTGACCGCCTTCTCGATCTTCGCCACGTCGATCTTGCGCATGGTCATCATGGCCGCGAAGGCACGGCGTGCCGCCGCGCGGTCCTGGCCGGTAAAGGCCTCGGTGAGCACGCGCGGCGTGATCTGCCAGGAGATGCCCCATCTGTCCTTG
>JAGOCV010000048.1 GCA_017998575.1 Burkholderiaceae bacterium | reverse complement strand
CCCTGCAGGCCGACTTCGCCGAGGACGTGGTGCTGCTCAAGCTGGTGGGCATCAACCCGGTGGTGGTGCACGGCGGCGGGCCGCAGATCGAGGCGGCCCTGGGGCGCCTGGGCAAGAAGGGCGAGTTCATCCAGGGCATGCGCGTGACCGATGCCGAGACCATGGAAGTGGTCGAATGGGTGCTGGCCGGCGAGGTGCAGCAAGACATCGTCGGCCTGATCAACCAGGTGGGCGGCAAGGCCGTGGGGCTCACCGGGCGCGACGGTGGACTGATCCGCGCGCGCAAGCTGCGGCTGGCCGATCAGGCCGATCCGACCAAGGAGCACGACATCGGCCAGGTGGGCGACATCGTCGGCATCGACCCGTCGGTGGTGAAGGCGCTGCAGGACGATCAGTTCATCCCGGTCGTCAGCCCCATCGGCTTCGGCGAACAGAACGAAAGCTACAACATCAACGCCGACGTGGTGGCCGCCAAGCTCGCCACTGTGCTGCAGGCCGAGAAGCTGTTGATGCTGACCAACATTCCGGGCGTGCTCGACAAGGAAAAGAAGCTCCTGCCGGAGCTGACGATGAAGGAAATCGACGCGTTGATCGCCGATGGCACGATCTCCGGCGGCATGATCCCCAAGATCGCGGGCGCGATCGATGCGGCCAAGAGCGGCGTCAACGCCGTCCACATCATCGACGGCCGCGTGCCGCACGCCATGCTGCTGGAGATCCTCTCGGACCAGGCCTACGGCACGATGATCCGATCCCACTGACACGGGCAGTGCGATGCGGCTGCTGTTGGTCGAAGACGACGTCATGGTCGCCAGCGGCATCAAGCTGGGCCTGACCGACGCCGGCTATGCGGTCGACTGGGTGGCCAGCGCCGAGCGGGCGCTGGAGGTAACGGAGAAGGAGTCGTTCGACGCGGCCGTGATCGATATTGGCCTGCCGCGCATGGACGGGCTGGAGCTCACGCAGCGCCTGCGCCGGTCCGGCCAGAGCATGCCGGTGATGATCCTCACGGCGCGTGACGCGCTCAGTGATCGCGTGCACGGCCTTGATCTGGGCGCGGACGACTACATGATCAAACCGTTCGAGCTGCCCGAACTGCTGGCGCGGCTGCGCGCCTTGTTGCGGCGCTCGCAGGCGGCCACCAGCGCGGTGCTGTCTTTCGGCCCGCTCGAACTCGACACGGCCAATCGGCGTGCCACCCTCGGCGGCGAAACGCTCGACCTGGGACCGCGTGAATGGACGGTGATGGAATACCTGCTCATCAACGCGCCCAAGCCGGCCAGCAAAGAGAAGCTCCTGCACGCACTCACCGGCTGGGACAAGGAAATCACACCCAACGCTGTCGAGGTGTACATCTCGCGCCTGCGCGGCAAGCTGGAGCCGCATGGTCTGGCCCTGCGGTCCATCCGCGGCTTCGGCTACCGGCTCGAGCAGCACGCGCCGCCAGCTTCCGGACAGGACTGACGCCGCATGGGCTCGACCGGCATCACGTCGGGCCTGCAACGGCGGCTGGTGGTGCTGCTGCTGCTGCCCTTGACGCTGCTGGCGCTCGTCAACGCCTGGTTCGACTACCGCTCTGCCGACAGCGTCACCGGCCAGCTCGACCGGCAACTGGCGGCCATGCTTCCGCTGCTCTCTGACTCGGTGGTGGCGCAGGCCCAGGTCGCGGGCGATCCGCCGGTGCTGCTGATGGCGCCTCCGGTGGAGCAATACCTGCGCGAACGGCCGGGCCAGGCCGTCTACGCCATCTCGGACGCCAATGGCAACGTGCTGCACGGCGACACTTGGCTGGCGGGTGCGCCGCCATCGTCGGACGAGCCCGAGTTCCGCAGCGAGGAGTACAGCGGCGTCGTCTACCGCATCGCCTCGCAGCGCATGGCCACGTCGGTGGGCGAACTTGTCATGCGGCTGGGCGACGGATCCGACCCGCGCCAGCAATGGGCCCGCACCGTGCTCTACCGCGTGCTGCTGCCCAACATCATCCTCATCGGCCTGGCCGGCTTCGCGGTCAACTGGGCGGTGCGCCGGGCGTTGCGGCCGTTGCTGGCGCTGCGGGAAGAGGTCGAACACCGCTCGCCGCGCGACCTGTCCGCGCTGGACGTGCAGGCCTCCCCCGACGAAGTCAGGCCGCTGGTGCGCTCACTCAACCGCCTCTTCGGCCTGGTGAACGCCCAGGCCGAAAGCCAGCGCCGTTTCGTGGCCGATGCGGCCCATCAGTTGCGCACGCCGCTGGCGGGCCTGCAGTCGCAGGTCGAGGCGTGGGCGCAGCAGGCCGACGCGCAGGAAACCGACCGTCTCGAACTGGCGACGGAGCAGGTACACAAGCTGCGCAACGCCACGCGCCGCACCTCGCAGCTCGCCAACCAGTTGCTGGCACTCTCGCGCGCCGACGCACGCACCCTGCATGCCCAGCCGTTGCAGCGTGTCGATCTCAAGCTGCTGTGCGAAACCCTGCTGGAGCAATACCTCGATGCCGCCACGGCGCGTCGCATCGACCTGGGCCTGGACGTTCGCCCTGCCCACGCCATGGGCCAGGAATGGCTGCTGCGCGAACTGCTGGGCAACCTCGTGGACAACGCCGTCAAATACACGCCTGCCGGCGGATCCGTCACCATCCGCTGCGGCCACATCGCGGGTGTCGAGGGGCAACTGCTGCCCGACGCGGGTGCTACCTACCTTGAGGTGGAAGACGATGGCGCGGGCATTCCACAGCCCGAGCGCTCGCGCGTGCTCGAACGCTTCTATCGATCTCCAGGCACAACGGGCGAAGGCAATGGCCTCGGCCTGGCCATCGCCGACGAAATCGCGCACACGCATCGCAGCCATCTGCGGCTCGATACGGGATTTCAGGGACGGGGCCTTCGCATCACCTTGGTGTTTCCGCCATAGGAATTGCGAAGTGGGGACTGCCTTCGGCGTGTGCGAGAATCAAATCAACACCCCTGTTACAACATGTCAGACGTAGAGACCTCACCCTCCACCGATTCGTCGGGCGCTGATGCCGCCCCTGCGGTGCGCAAGCGACCCAAGCCCGGTGAGCGCCGGGTCCAGATCCTGCAGGCACTGGCCACCATGCTCGAGCAGCCGGGGGCCGAGCGGGTCACGACGGCGGCCCTGGCCGCCCGGCTCGAAGTCAGCGAAGCCGCGTTGTATCGCCACTTCGCCAGCAAGGCCCAGATGTTCGAAGGCCTCATCGAATTTATCGAGCAGAGCGTGTTCACGCTGGTCAACCAGATCACCGAGCGGGAAGGCGATGGCAACGTGCAGGCCGCCCGCGTGATCGCCATGCTGATGCAGTTCGCCGAAAAGAACCCGGGCATGACGCGCGTGATGGTGGGCGATGCGCTGGTGTACGAGAACGATCGCCTGCAGCAGCGTATGAACCAGTTCTTCGACCGTATCGAGTCGACGCTGCGCCAGGCGCTGCGTACGCCGTCCGAGATATCGGGCTCGGCCACGCCGACCGTGGATGCAAATGTGCGGGCCTCCACGCTGACTGCTTTTGCGGCGGGGCGCCTGCAGCGTTTCGCGCGATCGGGCTTCCGGCGTCTGCCCTCGGAACACCTCGACGCCAGCCTTGCGCTGATGCTCTGATCCCGGTCAACCGTTCCCACAGGCCCGCTGCGTGCGGGCCTTTTCTTTTGGCGCGGCCCGGTTGCCCGGGTGGACGAGCGGGGGTTGCCTGAGGCAGGATTCTGTGGAAAATAGAACGACCGTTCGTTTTATTCATCCATGGCCACGACTGCTCCTGTCCGCGCTCCCCGCACCGCCACTGCTGCCTCGGCAGGCGGCTCGCCGGCGCGCGCGCGCGGTTTGCACAAGGGTCAGCAGACCAAGGCCGTGATTGTCGACGCAGCGCTCGGCCTGGCGGCTCAGATCGGGCTCGAAGGGCTGTCCATCGGCGCGGTGGCCGAGGCCACGGGCATGAGCAAGTCCGGGGTCTTCGCGCATTTCGGCTCGCGCGAAGAACTGCAGATTTCGGTGGTGCGCGAATACCATGAGCGCTTCGAGGCCGAAGTGTTCTACCCCGCGTTGCGCGAGCCGCGTGGCCTGCCACGCCTGCGTGCCATGTTCGGCAACTGGATGCAGCGCACCTCCGTCGAGCTGGAAGCCGGCTGCATCTACATCAGTGGCGCGGTCGAGTTCGACGACCGGCCTGGCCCGGTGCGCGATGCGCTCGCGTCATCTGTCCAGACATGGTTGGCAGCGATGCGCCGGGCCGTGGTGCAGGCGGTGGCCCAGGGCCACCTGCGCGCCGGTATCGATGCCGATCAGCTGCTGTTCGAGATTCACGGCCTCATCCTCGCGCTGCATTACGAGGCACGTTTCCTGCGCACGCCAGGCTCGATCGAGCGCGGCGTGCGCGGCTTCGACAACATCGTTTCTCCTCACCTGACGTCTGCCGGCGCGCGCGTCACGGCCCCTTCACCTTCCCCCAGAAAATCCACCCAGGAGTAAGACAGACATGCCCACCTATTCCCCGCCCCTGCGCGACATGCAGTTCGTGATGCACGAAGTCTTCAAGGTCACGGATGCCTACAAGGCCATGCCGCGCCATGCCGAGGTGGATGTGGACACCATCAACGCCGTGCTCGAAGAAGCCGGCAAGTTCGCCGCGGAAGTGACCTTCCCGCTCAACATCTCGGGCGACGAGGAGGGCTGCGTTCTCGACAAGGCCACCCATGAAGTGAAGACGCCCAAGGGCTTCAAGGAAGCCTACGCCAAGTACGTCGAAGGTGGTTGGGCCGCGCTGTCGTGCGAACCCGAATTCGGCGGCCAGGGCCTGCCGTTCGTGCTCAACCAGTGTCTCTACGAAATGCTCAACAGCGCCAATCAGGCCTGGACGATGTACCCCGGCCTGTCGCACGGCGCCTACGAGGCGCTGGTGGCCCACGGCACCGACGAGCAGAAGAAGACCTACCTGCCCAAGCTCACCAGCGGCGAATGGACGGGCACCATGTGCCTGACCGAGCCGCACTGCGGCACCGATCTCGGCCTGCTGCGCACCAAGGCCGAGCCGCAGGCCGACGGCACGTACAAGCTGACCGGCAACAAGATCTTCATCAGTGCGGGCGAACACGATTTCACGTCCAACATCGTCCACCTGGTGCTGGCCCGCCTGCCCGATGCGCCCAAGGGCAGCAAGGGCATCAGCCTGTTCGTTGTGCCCAAGTACCACGTCAAGGCCGACGGCTCGCTGGGCGAGCGTAACCCCATCGTCTGCACGGGCCTCGAGCACAAGATGGGCATCCACGGCAACGCCACGGCGCAGATCGCGCTGGACGGCGCCATCGGCACGATGGTGGGTCAGCCCAACAAGGGCCTGGCCGCGATGTTCGTGATGATGAATGCTGCCCGCCTGGGCGTGGGTAACCAGTCGCTGGGCCTGACCGAGGTGGCCTACCAGAACGCGCTGGCCTATGCCAAGGACCGCATCCAGATGCGCAGCCTGTCGGGCACCAAGGCGCGCGACAAGGAAGCCGATCCGATCATCGTGCACCCCGACGTGCGCAAGATGCTGCTCACTGCCAAGGCTTACGCCGAAGGCGGCCGCGCGCTGCAGATCTTCGGCACCTTGCTGCTCGACCAGGCCCACCACCACCCGGACGAGAAGGTGCGCAAGGACAGCGACGAACTGGTGGCGCTGCTCACCCCCATCGTCAAGGCCTTCATCACCGACAACGGCCACATCGCCACCAATGCCTGCATGCAGGTCTTCGGCGGCCATGGCTTCATCAAGGAATGGGGCATGGAGCAGTTCGTGCGGGACAACCGCATCAACATGATCTACGAAGGCACCAACACCATCCAGAGCCTGGACCTGCTGGGCCGCAAGGTGCTGGGCAACCAGGGCGCCACGCTGAAGAAGTTCGGCAAGCTGGTGGCGAAGCTGGTGGAAGAAGAGGGCGTGAACGAGAAGATGGCCGAATTCATCAACCCGGTGGCCTACCTGGGCGACCAGATGACCAAGTTCACCACCGAGATCGGCTTCAAGGGCTTCCAGAACCCCGACGAAGTCGGCGCCGCGGCCGTGGACTATCTGCGCGTGGCCGGGCATCTGGTGTTCGGCTACCTGTTCGCCCGCATGGCCCAGGTTGCGCTGCGCGAGATCGCGGCCGGCAACACCGACCCGTTCTACCAGGCCAAGCTGCAGACCGCGCGCTTCTACTTCGCCAAGCTGTTCCCCGAGACCGCGACGCTGATGCGCACCGCGCGTGCCGGCAGCAAGGTGCTGATGGACACCGACGCGGCGCTGGCCTGAAGGCCTGCCCGCACGCACGAGAAATACACAGGAGACACGAGCCATGAAGAAGCTGTTCGTACTTGCCTCGCTCGCACTGCTGTCGGCCGCGGCCTCGGCCCAGGTCACGCCCGTGGGCACCTGGCGCACCATCGACGACAAGACCGGTGAGGCGAAGACCGAGGTGGTCATCACGGAACGCGACGGCCAGCTGTTCGGCCGCATCGACAAACTGCTGCGCAAGGAGGCCGACCAGGCCCAGCGCTGCGACAAATGCGAGGACGACCGCAAGGACAAGCCGCTGATCGGGCTCGAGATCCTCCGGGGCGCGAAGAAGACGGAAGGCAAGGATGTCTGGGAAGGCGGCAAGATCGTCGACCCTGAATCCGGCACCGTCTACTCGGCGCGCCTCACGCCCATCGACGGCGGCAAGAAACTCGAAATGCGCGGCTTCGTCGGCATCGCCCTGCTCGGGCGTACGCAGACCTGGGTGCGCGTGAACTAAGGAAACCCATGTCCCGATTTCAAGTGAAGAAAGTCGCCGTGCTCGGCGCTGGCGTGATGGGCGCGCAGATCGCGGCCCATCTCGTCAACGTGAAGGTGCCCGTCATCCTGTTCGACCTCCCTGCGAAAACTGAGACCCCCACACCCCCCGAGGGGGCGCGTTCCGCCTTGGGGCGGCCCGGCGGCGGAACAGGCGCCAAGAACGGCATCGTCACCCGCGCGGTCGAGAACCTCAAGAAGCTCAAGCCCTCCCCGCTGGGCGTGGCTGAAGACGCGGCGCTGATCCGGCAGGCCAACTACGACGACGACATGGCGTTGCTGGGCGAATGCGATCTGGTCATCGAGGCCATCGCCGAGCGCATGGACTGGAAGCTCGACCTCTACAGGAAGATCGCACCGCACGTCGCGAAGCACGCCATCCTGGCGTCCAATACCTCCGGCCTCTCGATCACCAAGCTGAGCGAGGCACTGCCCGAAGAGATCAAGCCGCGCTTCTGCGGCATCCACTTCTTCAATCCGCCGCGCTACATGTATCTGGTGGAGCTGATCGCCACGCCCACCACGCAACCCAGCATCCTCGATGACCTGGAGACCTTCGTCACCACCGGCCTGGGCAAAGGCGTGGTGCGCGCCAAGGACACGCCCAACTTCATCGCCAACCGCGTCGGCATCGCCGGCATGCTGGCCACGATGAAGGAGGTGGAGAACTTCGGCCTCACGTACGACGTGGTGGACGACCTCACGGGCAAGAAGCTGGGCCGTGCCTCCAGCGGTACCTTCCGCACCGCCGACGTCGTGGGCCTGGACACCATGGCCCACGTCATCAAGACGCTGCAGGACAACCTCGACGAGAAGAGCGACCCCTTCTACGGCAGCTTCGCCACGCCCGGGGTGCTCAAGACCCTGCTCGAGATGGGCAACCTGGGGCAGAAGTCCAAGGCCGGCTTCTACAAGAAGGTCGGGCGAGACGTGCTGCGTTTCGACCTGGAGTCGAAGGAGTACGTGTCCGGCGGTGAGAAGGGCGATGAGGTCTACACCCGCATGCTCAGGAAGCCGGCCGGCGAGCGCCTCAAGCTTCTGCGCAATGCCGAGGGCGCGCAGGGCAAGTTTCTCTGGGCCATTCTGCGCAACAGCTTCCACTACGCGGCCGTGCACCTGGCCACCATCGCCGAGACCGCGCGCGACGTGGACTTCGCCATGCGCTGGGGCTTCGGCATGCAGCAGGGCCCGTTCGAGCTCTGGCAGCAGGCCGGCTGGCTCGAAGTGGCGAAGATGATCCAGGAGGACATCGATGCCGGCCGTGCGCTGTCGACAGCGCCGCTGCCCGAGTGGGTGTTCAAGGGCCCCGTGGCCGACGCCGGTGGCGTGCACACGGCCGAAGGCTCGTGGAATCCCACGACGAAGAAGTTCGAGCCGCGCCGGGTGCTGCCGGTACACCGGCGCCAGCTCTTTCCCGAGGCCGTGCTCGGCAGCGGTGCGCAGGACTTCAAGACGGCCGGCACCACGGTGCGTGAAGACGCCGACATCCGACTCTGGACGCACGACCGCGAAGACATGGCCGGCGTGCTGATCGCCAGCATCAAGACCAAGATGCATGCCATCAGCCCGACGGTGGCCGAAGGCCTGATGAAGGCGGTCGAGATGGCTGAGGCTGACTACGACGGCCTCGTGATCTGGTCCGGCGACGAGCCGTTCTCGGCCGGTGCCGACCTGCAGGCCATGCTGCCGGCCTTCATGGCGGTGGGCGTGGCCGCCGTGGCGGACGCCGAGGAGTTCCTGCAGCAGACCATGCTGCGCCTGCGCTACGCCAGCGTGCCCGTGGTGTCGGCCATCCGGGGCCTGGCGCTGGGCGGTGGCTGCGAACTGGCTGTCCATTCGCACAAGCGCGTCGTGGCGATGGAAAGCTACATCGGCCTGGTCGAAGTCGGCGTCGGCCTGGTGCCGGGTGCAGGCGGCCTGACCTACATCGCGCGCCGCGCGGCCGAGAATTCGACCGCCAGCACCGACAAGGACTTGCTCAAGTTCGTGACCGACGGCTTCACCGCCGCGGCGATGGCCAAAGTGGGCACCAGCGCCCTGGAGAGCCGCAAGCTCGGATACGTGCTCGAGAGCGACACCATCGTCCCCAACAAGGACGAGCTGCTCTACGTCGCCATCAGCGAGGCGAAGGCCATGGCCAACGCCGGCTGGCGCGCGCCGCTGCCGCGCACCTTCCCGGTGGCCGGCCGCAGCGGCAAGGCCACCATCCAGGGCCAGCTAGTCAACATGCGCGACGGCGGTTTCATCAGCCAGCACGACTTCCACATCGCGAGCCTGATCGCCGGCGTGGTGACTG
The DNA here is from genome assembly GCA_017998575.1 of Burkholderiaceae bacterium. Next base: position 7,958 of record JAGOCV010000048.1, on the reverse strand, counting down.
GCGGCGACGTGGATGCCGGCACGCTGGTGGACGAGGCTTATCTCATGAAGCTCGAACGCCAGGCTTTCTGTTCGCTGATCGAGCACCCGAAAACGCAGGAGCGCATCCTCGGCATGCTCTCTACCGGCAAGCCTGTCAGAAATTAGCCCACCCCCGAAGCGGCCTGCGGCCGCCTCCCCCTCAAGGGGGCGCCACCAGCGGCCCGGCAAAGCCGGTTCCGCGGTGTCCCTGGATTAAGACTCGAAGGAGTTGGTTGTGAAACAGATTCAAGACGCCTACATCGTCGCCGCCACGCGCACGCCCATCGGCCGCTCGCACAAGGGCTACTTCCGCAACATGCGGCCCGACGACCTGCTGGCCGCCACGCTGCGCGCGGCGCTGGCACAGGTTCCTTCGCTCGACCCGGCGGCGATCGACGACGTGATCAGCGGCTGCGCGATTCCCGAAGGTGCCCAGGGCCTGAACGTGGCGCGCATCGGCGCCATCCTCGCGGGCCTGCCCAAGAGCGTGGGCGGCATCACCGTCAATCGCTTCTGTGCCTCGGGCCTGTCGGCCGTGCAGATGGCAGCCGACCGCATCCGCGTCGGCGAGTCCGACGTGATGATCGCCGCCGGCACCGAGAGCATGAGCATGGTGCCGATGATGGGCAACTCGCCCTCGCTCTCGCCCACCATCTTCCGCGACACCGAAAACATCGACGACTACGGCATCGCCTACGGCATGGGCCTGACGGCCGAGAAGGTGGCGCAGCAGTGGAAGGTCAGCCGAGAAGCGCAGGATGAGTTCGCGTACCGGTCGCACATGAAGGCGATGGCCGCCATTCAGGCCGGCGAGTTCGCCAGCGAGATCACGCCGATCGAGGTGACCGACCGTGGCGTCGACCTGGAGGCGGGCGAACCCGTGGCCCGCACGCGCACCGTCGATATCGATGAAGGTGTGCGTCCCGACACGACCACGGAAGGTCTGTCGAAGCTGCGAACGGTATTCGCCGCACGCGGCTCGGTGACGGCAGGCAACAGCTCGCAGACGTCCGACGGCGCCGGCGCGCTGATCCTGGCCAGCGAGGCCGCCATCAAGCGCTACAACCTCAAGCCGCTGGCGCGTTTCGTGAGCTATGCCTCGCGCGGCGTGCCGCCGCACCTCATGGGCATCGGTCCGATCGAGGCGATTCCGGCCGCGCTGCGTTATGCCGGTCTCAGGCATGAAGACATCGACTGGATCGAGCTGAACGAAGCTTTCGCCGCCCAGTCGCTCGCCGTCATCAACACGCTGGGCCTCGACGCATCCAGGGTCAATCCGATGGGCGGGGCGATCGCGCTCGGCCACCCGCTCGGCGCGACGGGTGCCATCCGCTCGGCCACCGTGGTGCACGCATTGCAGCGCAAGAACCTCAAGTACGGCATGGTCACCATGTGCGTGGGCATGGGGCAGGGCGCAGCGGGTATCTTCGAGCGCGTCTGACGCAGCGACCGGGCCGCCCGAGGGCGGCCCGCTTTCATCGAGGCGACCGGCCCGACCGAGGCCGGCGCCGATCGTCCGCCGCGGCGCCGTGGCGGCAAGGAGACCACGAGCGATGAGTCGATCCATCTTTCCAGCCGCCGGCTCCGCCGCGGCTGACGCCGGCACCGCCGCTTCGCCACACCTGTTCGACGCCGCCGCGCTGGCCGCCGTGGGCGGTGGCTAGTTGCTGGGGCAGGCGCAGGCCCAGCGTTTCTTCAATAATTTCGCCGACCAGACGGGCCAGCTCTGGAGCCAGGCGGGCGAGCTGCTTGCCGCCACGCACCAGCTGGCCTACTACAAGGAATGAGCGGCCCCGGCCGCATCCGCCCCATCATCCCCAGCCGAAAGCACGCACAGCCATGAACGACATCCTCAACCACACCGAAGACGGCGTCACCACGCTGACCATCAACCGGCCCGACAAGAAGAATTCGTTCACTGCCGCCATGTACGCGACGCTGGCCGACGCGCTGGCCGCAGCGGCCGCCGACGATGACGTGCGCGTCGTCGTCATCCAGGGCCACGAGACGATCTTCAGCGCCGGCAACGACATCGGCGACTTCCTCGATGCGCCGCCGGCCACGCCGGACGCGCCGGTCTTCCGCTTCCTGCACGGCATCTCCGGCTTTCCCAAGCCCGTGGTGGCCGCCGTGTGCGGACCGGCCGTGGGCATCGGCACCACGCTGCTGTTCCATTGCGACCTGGTCTATGCCGGCGACAACGCGGCGTTCTCCATGCCTTTCGTCAATCTGGGCCTGTGCCCCGAGGCCGGCTCCAGCCTGCTGGTGCCGCGCATGATGGGCTACCACCGCGCGGCCGAAGCCCTGCTGCTGGGCGATCCTTTCATGGCCGAGGCGGCGCTCGAAGTGGGCCTGGTCAACCGCGTCGTGCCGCCCCAGGAGGCCGGCAACCTCGCCCAGGCCCAGGCGCGCAAGCTCGCGGCCAAGCCGCTGTCGGCGCTGATCGAAACCAAGCGCCTCATGAAGCAGGGCCAGGCCGCCGAAGTGCGCCAGCAGATGGCCGACGAGGCCACGAGCTTCGGCCGCATGTTGCGCGAGCCGGCCGCGCGCGAAGCCTTCACGGCGTTCATGGAACGGCGCAAGCCCGATTTCAGCAAGGTCTGAGCGCCCGGGCGCGGCGCTTGCACGGTGACAATCGCCACATGACCGACCCGACCGTACGCGCGCGAGAACTCTTCACCGCTGGCATCGCCGCTGCCGAGGCCGGCCGCCTGGCCGACGCCGAACGCCATTTCGAAGAGGCGCTGGCCCTCGCACCCGGCCGCCCGTCGCTGCTGGCCAACCTGGGCGTGGTGCGCGTGCAGGCGCGGCGCTTTGCCGAGGCCGTTGGTCCGTTGCAGCAGGCGGCGCAGGCCGATGCCGGGCAGGCCAACACCTGGCTCCATCTGGGCTTGGCCGAGGCCGGCCTGGGCCGGCACGCCGACGCCGTGGCCAGCCTGGCCCGTGCCATCGAGCTGTTGCCCGACGCCGCGCCACTGCGGCTGCATCGCGCGGCCAGTCTGGTCATGCTGGACCAGGCCGATGCCGCGCTGGCCGATCTCGACGCCGCCATTGCGCAGGCACCCGATCTGGCCGAGGCCTGGAGCCGTCGCGGCAGCTTGCTGCGCGATGCCGGCAAGCTCGATGCCGCTGCGGCCGATTTCGAGCGCGCGCTCGCGCTGGGGGCCGATCCGGCGCTGCACGCCTACTACCTGGCTTCGGTGCGAGCTTCCGATAGCGCCGTGGCAGCGCCGCCGCGCGCCTATGTCGAGACGCTGTTCGACCAGTACGCCGAGGAGTTCGATCAGCATCTGGTCCACACGCTCGGCTACCGCGGCCACGAACGCCTGGTCGACGAGGTGATGCAGCTCGGCCCGCGCCATTACCGCAGCGCGCTGGACCTGGGCTGCGGCACCGGCCTGTGCGGCCCGTTGCTGCGCCGCATTGCCGGCCACGTCGATGGCATCGACCTGTCGGCCGCGATGCTGGACAAGGCCCGTGCCACCGGTGCCTACGACGCACTGGTGCACGCCGACGTGACGGAGTATCTGGCCGGTACGGATCGCCGCGACGACCTCGTGGTCTCGGCCGACGTGTTCATCTACGTGGGCCAGCTCGACGATGTGTTCGCGGGCGTGGCGCGCATCCTCGCACCCGGTGGCGCGTTCTGCTTCACCGCTGAGGCTGCGTCCGAGGACGGGGGCCCCGGCTGGCAGTTGCAGCCGAGCCTGCGCTACGCGCACAGCGCCGGCTATCTGCGCCAGCTGGCGCAGCGCCACGGGTTCGATGTCGCGCGCCTCACGATGGCGCCATTGCGCGAACACCAGCAGGACAGCCAGGACGCGATCTACGCCTGTCTGGTGCGGCGCTGACAGACCGGCGATGCCGCCACGGCCTACACTCCGCCCATGTCCTACATGCTGCTCATCCATGAACCCGTGGGCCAGCGCGCCAGCCGGTCCGAGGCCGAAGGCCGCGCCCTCTACGACCAGATGCTGCAATGGGGTGCCGGCTTGCAGGCACGCGGCGTACTGCGCGCTGGCGAATCGCTGGCCGACGAGACCCGGGGCACGCGGGTGCGCATGCAGGGCGGTCGTCCCCAGCTGCTCGACGGTCCTTTCGCCGAAGCCAAGGAGATGGTCGGCGGGTTCTTCCTGATCGACGTGGCGACACGCGCGGAAGCACTCGCCATAGCGCAAAGCTGCCCGGCGGCGAACTGGTGCACGGTCGAAGTGCGCGAAGTCGTGCCCTGCTGGGTGGGCAGCGCCGAACCCAACGCACCCGGCAGATAGCGCCTTCCGATCAGCCGCATGTCGAAAAGGCACGGACTGGTTCGTCGTGCAGATGTGGGGCCGCCCAGGCCTGCATCCCTTAGCTGACCAGGAGCTCCGACATGACGCGCCAGATCTTCGTCAACCTGCCCATCAAGGAGATGGCCCGCAGCCAGGCTTTCTTCCGCAGCCTCGGTTTCGACTTCAATCCGCAGTTCACCAACGAGCAGGGCGCCTGCATGGTGATTGCAGACAACATCTTCGCGATGTTGCTGGTCGAGCCCTTTTTCCAGGGCTTCACCAAGAAGAAGATCGCCGATGCGCACCAGAGCACCGAGGTGCTGCTCTGCCTGTCGTGCGACAGCCGCGCGCAGGTGGACGAACTCGTGGCGAAGGCGCTGGCCGCCGGCGGGCGCGCGCCCATCGCGCCACAGGACCACGGCTTCATGTACGGCCACGGCTTCGAGGATCTCGATGGCCACCAATGGGAACTGGTCTGGATGAACCCCGAGGGCGCACCGCCTCAGGCGTGACACACTGCGGGAATGCAGGCCGAACCGCTCCCGCATATACCCTCAGCATCGCTGGCCACCCATGAGGCCGTCAATGCCGTCTGGCGCCGTGAGGCCGGCAAGATCATCGCCGGCGTGGCACGTCTCGTGCGCGATGTCGGTCTGGCCGAGGAGTTCGCGCAGGACGCGCTGGTCGCCGCGCTGGAGCACTGGCCGCGCGAAGGCGTGCCGGCCAACCCGGGGGCCTGGCTCATGACCACGGCCCGGCACCGCGCGCTCGATCACCTGCGGCGCGACCGCATGCTGGCCGAGAAGCACGAGCAGATCGGCGCCGATCTCGATGCGCTGGGCGCGCGCATCGCGCCCGACTTCGTCGACGCGCTCGACGCCGCGCGCCAGGATCCGGTGGGCGACGACCTGCTGCGTCTCATCTTCACGGCCTGCCATCCTGTGCTCTCGACAGAGGCGCGCGTGGCACTCACGCTGCGACTGCTGGGCGGGCTCACCACGCAGGAGATCGCGCGCGCCTTCCTGGCGCCCGAGCCCACCATCGCACAGCGCATCGTGCGCGCCAAGCGCACGCTGTCCGAGGCGCGCGTGCCCTTCGATCTGCCCGGCCCCGAAGCGATCGGCGAGCGGCTCGCATCGGTGCTCGAAGTGGTCTACCTCATCTTCAACGAGGGCTACACGGCCACCGCGGGCGACGACTGGATGCGGCCCGCCCTGGTGCAGGAGTCGCAGCGGCTCGCGCGCATGCTGGCCGAGCTGGCACCGGGCGAGCCCGAGGCGCATGGCCTCGTGGCGCTCGTGGAGTTGCAGGCTTCGCGCACGCCGGCCCGCATCGACCCGGGCGGGCGGCCCGTGCTGCTGATGGAGCAGGACCGCGCGCTGTGGGACCGCGCGCTGATCCAGCGGGGACTGGCCGCGCTGGACCACGCCACGGCGTTGTGCGGATCGCGCGGCACGCAACCGGGGCCGTATGTGCTGCAGGCCGCCATCGCCGCCTGCCATGCCCGCGCCGCCGTCGCGGCCGAGACCGACTGGCCCCGCATCGCCACGCTGTACGAGGCGCTGGCCGCTGTTGCGCCTTCGCCGGTGATCGAACTCAACCGCGCCGTGGCCGTGGGCATGGCGCACGGTCCCGAGGCGGCGCTGGCCATCCTCGACACGCTCGCAGCCGAGAAGTCGCTGGCGCGCTACCAGTGGCTGCCCAGCGTGCGCGCCGACATGCTGGCGCGCCTGGGCCGGCATGGCGAAGCGCGCGCCGAATGGCTGCGCGCGGCCGGCCTCACGCACAACGAACGTGAAAGAGCGCTGCTGCTCGAGCGCGCGCAACGGCCCGCCTGAGCGAGGCCGGCCAGAGGCTGGCGATCAGGATTTGGGGATCGGGCGCGGGCGGCCGTGGTCGTCGATGGCCACGTAGGTGAGGCTGGCTTCCGTCACCTTGAGGTACTGGCCCTGGGCGGAAAGGCGCTCGGCATAGACCTCGACCTTGATGGTCAGCGACGTGTTGCCCACGCGGGTGACCGAGGCGAACAGCGACAGCAGGTCGCCCACACGCACCGGTTGCTTGAAGACGAACTCGTTCACGGCCACCGTGGCGATGCGCCCGCGCGTGAGGCGCGCCGGCAGGATGGAGCCGGCCATGTCGACCTGCGCCATGACCCAGCCGCCGAAGATGTCGCCGTTGCCGTTGGTGTCGGCGGGCATGGGAACCACCCGCAACACCAGCTCCTTGTCGGTGGGCAATGCGGTGATCGGAGCGCTGGATTCGGAACTCATGGGCACAATCGGGAGCAGTAGAACGACAACACCGGATTGTCCCCCCAATGCGCCCAGCCAGCCGCAACGACGGCCCATCTCCCTCTTCCCCTGTCAGCCAGCCGCCAGCGACGGCCTCCGACTGGTCCACGCTCGCACGGCTGCTGCCTTACCTGTGGCAGTACAAGTGGCGCGTGATTGCCGCGCTGTCTTTCATGGTGGCCGCCAAGGTGGCCAACGTGGGCGTGCCGGTGCTGCTCAAGAACCTGGTCGACGCGATGACGATCAAGCCCGGCGATGCCCTGGCCGTGCTGGTCGTGCCCGTAGGGCTGCTGGTGGCCTACGGGCTTCTCAGGCTGTCGACCTCGCTCTTTACCGAACTGCGCGAGCTGGTGTTCGCCCAGGCCACGCAGGGCGCGGCGCGCAGCATCGCGCTGCAGACCTTCGAGCATCTGCATGCGCTGTCGCTGCGCTTCCACCTGGAGCGGCAGACCGGCGGCATGAGCCGCGACATCGAGCGCGGCGTGCGCGGCATCGAATCGCTGATCTCGTACTCGCTCTACAGCATCGTGCCCACCCTGATCGAGGTGACCCTGGTGCTGGCCATCCTGGGCGTGAAGTTCGACGCCGGCTTCGTCTGGATCACGCTGGGTGCGCTGGCCATCTACATCGTGTTCACCTTGACGGTCACGGAATGGCGTACGCAGTACCGACGGCAGGCCAACGAATTCGATTCGGCCGCCCACACGCGGGCCATCGACTCACTGCTCAACTACGAAACGGTCAAGTACTTCAACAACGAACGCTTCGAAGCCGGCCGCTACGACGAAAGCCTGCTGCGCCTGAGGCGAGCGAGGCTCAAGAGCCAGACCACGTTGTCCCTGCTCAACACCGGCCAGCAGGTGATCATCGCGGCCGCGCTGGTGGGCATGCTGTGGCGTGCCACGCAGGGCGTGGTGGCCGGCACCATGACGCTGGGCGATCTGGTGATGGTCAACGCCTTCATGATCCAGCTGTACATCCCGCTCAACTTTCTGGGCGTGATCTACCGCGAGATCAAGCAGAGCCTCACTGACCTCGACCACATGTTCGCGCTGATGGACCGCGAGCGCGAGGTGGCCGACGCGCCCACCGCCGCGCCGCTCGACCCGGCGCGCGGCAGCACGGTGCGCTTCGAGCATGTGAACTTCGGATATGACCCGGCGCGCCAGGTACTGCATGACGTGAGCTTCGAGATTCCTCAAGGTCGAACGGTGGCCGTGGTCGGCCCCTCGGGCTCGGGCAAGTCCACCCTGGCGCGGCTGCTGTTCCGCTTCTACGATGTACCGCGCGGGCAGGGCGCGATCACCATTGGCGGGCAGGATCTGCGCGACGTGCAGCAGTCCAGCGTGCGCGCGGCGCTGGGCATCGTGCCG
>JAGOCV010000322.1 GCA_017998575.1 Burkholderiaceae bacterium | reverse complement strand
GGCATGGTCAGCTCGCGCCCGCTCTTGCGCCACCAGGCGCGCATGTCCTTGAGCCACTTGGTGCCCTCGTTGTTGCGCATCTTGATGTCGTACCAGACCGCGAGGTTGCCCGCGAAGGACTGGTCGTTCTTCTCGATCCAGATCGCCACGTAGGGGCGGTGGTACTCGGCCACCGTCAGGCGCGGGATCTCGACCTTGAGCGCCATGTCGGCGGCCAGGGCGGGGAAGGCAAACCCAGCCGCAGAAACGGCGGTGGCGTATCGGATCAACATGGGAACGCAGCTCCTTCAACAATCAATGGATGAACAGGATCACCAGCAACAAGGGAATCACCAGGCCCGCGCCCACCATGGGCCAGGTGGTGGGGCGGCTTGTCGCGTGGAACTTGAGAATGAACAGGCCGGTGATGCAGAACACCAGGCAAGCCACGGAGAAGATGTCGAGGAACCACTTCCAGGCCAGGCCGGTGTGGCGGCCCTTGTGCAAGTCATTCAGATAGGAGATCCAGCCCCGGTCGGTGCGCTCGTATTCCACGCTGCCCGACTCGCGCTCGATGCGCAGCCAGGCGTCGCCGCCAGGACGGGGCAGCGAGAGGTAGATCTCTTCCGGTGACCACTCGGCCGTCGTGGCGGGCAAGGTCACGTCCAGCGCCTCGGCCAGCCAGCGGTGCACCTCGGGTGGCAACACCGCGTTGTCCGGTTCGTCGTCCCTGGGCGACAACGCCGTCTGCAGTTCAACGGGCAACTGCACCAGCTTCTGTTGCACCTGCGGGGCCGCTGCGATGTCCGCCGCGTGGTTGAGCGTGATGCCCGTGAAGGCGAACAACAGCATGCCAATCAGGCACAGGGCCGAACTGATCCAGTGCCACTGGTGCAGGGTCTTGAGCCAGTAGGCACGGTTGGACGCCGCAGGGGCGGCAGCAGGGTTCTTCACGGGAGTAGAGACAACGCAGAAACGGATCGGAAGCCAAAGAAAGGCGGGACATCGCAAAGGCGGAAACCGCCTGCGCTCATCACTCTGAGAATTATAACGATTCTCATTTAGAAAGACGCCTGCACCCCCAGAAAAATGGAGGATTCGTGCTCCTCTTTTTTCAGGAAAGCGGGGGTGGCGGGCCGGCCCAGTCGCCGCCCAGGGCCTTGTAGAGGTCCAGCGCGGCCGTCAGGCGCGAGAGGCTTTGCGTGGCCAGGGCGTCGAGGGCCGAGAACAGCGTGCGCTGAGCGTCCAGCACCGACAGCAGATCGCCGCTGCCTTCGCGGTAACGCAGCTCGGCCAGTTGCAGGGAACGCCGCGCCTGGGCCACCACCTCGCGCTGCAAAGCCTCCTGGCGCTCGCTGCGCGCCACATTGCCCAGGCCATCATCGACCTCCTTGAGCGCCGTGCGAATCGCCTTGCCGTAGTTCTCGATCAGCACCACGCGCTGGGATTCGGTGCTGCGGATCTGCAGCCGCTGGCGACCGCCGTCGAAGATCGACTGCGCCAGCGACAGGCCGAGCGACACGCTGCGCGTGGGATCGGCCAGGCTGATCAGGGCCGAGGTGCCCAGGCTGCCCGAGGCGGACAGCGACAGGCTGGGCAGCAGCGCCTTGCGCGCGACTTCCACGTTGGCATCGGAGGCCGCGAGTTGTGCCTCGGCCGAGGCCAGATCGGGCCGGCGCGTGAGCAGCGACGACGGCAGGCCCGGCGCCAGGGCCGGGACGCGCAATTGCGTGAACTCGCCCCCCTCCGGCTGATAGCCTTGCGGCACGCGCCCCAGCAACAGCGCCAGCGCGGTGGCGGTCTGGCGCTGTTGCAGCTCGATCGGCAGCAGGGCCGTGCGCTGCGACAGCACCGTCGTGCGCTGCTGCGACACCTCCAGTGCCGTGGCCACGCCGTTGCGCTGGCGCGCCTCCACGATCGCCAGCACGCGCTCGGCGATGGCCAGGTTCTCGCGCGCGATGCGCAGGCGCTCGGCGGTGTTGAGCCACAGGAAATAGTTGTTGGCCACGCTGGTGAGCAGCGTCAGCCGCGCGGTCTTCCAGTCGTACTGGCTGGCCTGGAATGAAGCTTCGCCTGCGCGCACGCCGGCCGCGATGCGGCCCCACAGATCGACCTCGTAGCTGACGGACAGCCCTGCACTGCTCGACTCGCGGGACGTGGACGCCGTGCCCGGTGCGTCGGTGCGGCCGGCCGAGGTGCCCAGGCTGCCGTTGACCGAGGGCAGGCGCGAGATGCCGGCCTGCTGCAAAGCGATGTCGGCCTGGCGCATGCGCTCGATCGCGATGCGCAGGTCCGGGCTGCCCGCCTGGGCCTCTTCGATCAGGCGCTCCAGCGGCTGCGAGCCGAAGGACTCCCACCAGGCCGTGGTCAGCTGCGGTGCTTCGGCGGCGGGGATCGCCGGCCCGAAGGTGGCGGGCATCTCGACCACCGGCCCACGCGCCGGCTCGGTGCTGGCGCAGGCCTGCAAGGCCAACGCCACGGCGAGCACCAGGGGTTTGGCCAACGGGAACGCAAACGGTTTCATCACGGTGTTCATTCGGAAGACAGGGCCACGACGGGGTCAAGCCGCGCGGCCTTGCGCGCAGGCAGGTAGCCAAAGATCAGACCGGTGGCGAAGGCGCAGCCGAAGGCCAGCACCACCGGGGTGATGGAGAACTGCACGGCCGTGCCGGTGGCGCCGATCACGAAGGCCACACCCAGGCCGATGACGACGCCGACCAGGCCGCCCAGCGCCGAGACGACCAGCGCCTCGATCAGGAACTGCTGGAGGATGTTGCGCATGCGCGCGCCCGTGGCCATGCGGATGCCAATCTCGCGCGTTCGCTCGGTCACGCTCACCAGCATGATGTTCATGACGCCGATGCCGCCGACCAGCAGCGAGATCGCGGCGATCGAGCCCAGCAGGATGGTCATGGTGTTCTGCGTCTCCGTCGCCGTGTCGATGATCGACGCCATGTTGCGGATCTGGAAGTCGATCACACCGTGGCGCTCGGCCAGCAGCGACTCCACCGCCGACTGGGTCTCATCGATGCGGCTCACATCGGATACCGCCACCGTCACGTTGCGCAGGAAGCGCTGGCCCGACAGGCGCAGCTGGCTGGTGGCGTAAGGCACCAGGACGACGTCGTCCTGGTCCTGGCCGTTGGGCGAGGCGCCGCGCGTGCTCATCACGCCCACCACCTGGAAGATCAGGTTGTTGACCAGCACGAACTTGCCCAGCGGCTCCTCGCCGCCGGGGAACAGGGCCTTGGCCACGGTCTGGCCGAGCACCGCCACGGTGGCGTACTCCTGCTCGTCCTCGTCGGTAAAGAAGGTGCCGCGCTGCACCTTCCACTGGCGCGCAAGCGGGAACTTGGAGGAGGTGCCGAGGATGCTGCTCGAATAATCCGATTCGCCATAGCGCAAGGTGGCGTTGCTGCTCTGCTCGGGCACCGCCGCGAGCACGTTGGGCACCTCCTTGTCGATGGCGTTCACGTCAGACAGCACCAGCGTCGCGGTGTTGGAGAAGCCCCGCTGGTTGGGCGCACCGGGGCGCACCAGCAGCAGGTTGGAGCCCATCGCGCTGATGCGGTCGATCACCACCTGCTTGGCGCCGTCGCCGATGGCCAGCATGGCGATCACCGAGGCCACGCCGATGACGATGCCCAGCAGCGTGAGGATGGCGCGGAACACGTTGGCGCGCAGCGCGCGCAGCGCGGTCTTGGCGGCCTCGACCACGTCGCTCAGGTGCGAGATGCGGCCGGCGCGCGCCGTCCAGTTCTGCGCCGCCACGGCGGCCTGCCCTTCAGGCGGGCGCGGGCCGGGGTCGGCCAGGATGTGGCCGTCCTTGATCTCGATCACGCGCTGGGCGTGCTCGGCCACTTCGGCCGCGTGGGTGATGAGGATCACCGTGTGCCCCTGCGCCGCCAGCTCCTTGAGCAGCACCATCACGTCGGCGCCGCTCTTGCTGTCCAGTGCGCCGGTGGGTTCGTCGGCCAGGATCACCCGGCCACCGTTCATCAGGGCGCGGGCGATCGACACGCGCTGCTGCTGACCGCCCGAGAGCTGGTTGGGCCGGTGGTGCATGCGCTCGCCCAGACCCAGCGAGCCGAGCAGTTCGGTCGCGCGCGCGTGGCGTTCGGCCGGGGGGATGCCGGCATAGACCGCAGGCACCTCGACGTTGTCGGCCGCCGTGCCGGTGGCGATGAGGTTGTAGCTCTGGAACACGAAGCCGAAGGCATCGCGGCGCAGCTCCGCGAGCTCGTCGCGCTCCAGTTCGGAGACATCGCGGCCCATGAACAGGTAGCGGCCGGTGGTGGGCTTGTCCAGGCAGCCCAGGAT
>JAGOCV010000047.1 GCA_017998575.1 Burkholderiaceae bacterium | reverse complement strand
CCTCGCCGGCCAGGCGCGGCGCCTTGTTCCAGGTGTAGCCGCGCGCCTTGTCGGGGTCGGGCCGGGTCTGGCCCACCAGCGGGTGCAGCGGGCCGGCGCCGTCGGCCAGCCAGGCGTGCGTGGCGTCCTCGGTGATGGCGGCCGCGTCCACCGCATCGAGCCGCGCGGCGTCGGCGCGCCACACGCCGCCGGGCAGGGCGAAGCCGCCTTCGGGCTGGGCGTAGGCGCCGTAGCTCAGGTAGCGGCCCGGGCCCGGGCCGAGGGCCTGCAGGTTCAGGTCGCGCACCAGGGTGAGAAAGAAGCGCAGGTCGCCGCCCAGCGGGTCCTGCGCGTGCCAGTCCCACAGCGCGTCCTCGGTGTCGATGGCGCTGATGGCTTCCAGGGGCGCGGCGAACAGCTGGCGCTCCAGAAACGCGCGGAACTCGCGCACGCGCGAGAGCAGGCGCACGCGCTCGGCCGCGTCGATCGGGCGCGTGGAGCCACCGGGTTCGATGGACTGCGTGTGCGGCCATTTGCCGCCCAGCGTGCCCAGCAGCGTGAGCCAGCGCTGGCGCGCCGCCGTGGCCGCGCGCACCTGCTCGCCGTGGTTGGGCGCGAAACGGCGCACCGCCTCGGCGTGCCAGGCATGGGCCGCGTACACCGGGCGCGTGAAGTCCGGCATGAAGAACAGGTAGAAGTGCGTGAGGTGGTCGGCCAGGTTCTCGGTCGCCAGGATCACGTTGCTCGCGTGCTGGCCGTTGGCCGGCATGGCGATGCCGCCGAGCGCGGCCAGCGCGCGCGCCGAGGCCACCGACTGCGACACCGAGCAGATGCCGCAGATGCGCGGCACGTACACCAGCGCGTCGTGCGGCGCCTTGCCTTGCAGGATCTGCTCGAAACCCCGGTACATGGTGGCGTTGACCTGGGCCGAGGCCACGCGGTCGCCCTGCACGTCGAGTTGGACCTCCAGGTCGCCCTCGACGCGGTTGAAAGGACCCACCAGAAGACGGCTCATTTGAGGCGGGTTTTCCAAATGGCCGGCGTCACGACGAGGTGGTCCGCCACGGCGTTGTATTTCACGCGCTTGGGTGTCGCGCTCTTGGAGAGCGAGGCCAGTGCGACGAACCAGGCCTTGGGCATGTCGGTCGGCAGGCCGATGGGGATGCCGGCCAGCTTGGGCGTCTGGTGGAAGGGGTGGCCCGGTTCCTGGAAGCCAGGCTCGGTGCAGGCGATGCAGGCATAGCCCCCGCGCGTGCACGAGCCTTCGCCGTTCCACAGCCGCGTGTTGCAGTCGGCGTGCACCTGCGTGCCCTTGCAGCCCATGTGCTCCATCATGCAGCCCAGGTCCGACGGCTTCTCGGCGCTGGCCTTGAACTCGTAGTACTCGTTGCGCGTGCAGCCGTGGTGCACCAGCTGGTCGGCGTAGAAACGCGGGCGGTTCAGCGGGTCGAGGTCGCTGGCGCCGAAACTGTCGGCGGCCAGCGCCATCAGCGTGTCGATCACCCAGCTCGGGTGCGTGGGGCAGCCCGCGATGTTGATCACCGGCAGGCCGCTGGCCGAGCGGAAGGCCGCGCCCAGCAGGCCGCCGGCTTCGTCGTCTTCGTATTGCAGGCCGCAGGCGTCGGTGGGGTTGTCGCCGCCGGCGGTGATGCCGCCCCAGGCCGCGCAGCTGCCCACGGCCAGCACGTGTTTCGCGCGCGCGCTCAGGCGCTTCACCCATTCGATCATCGGCAGCTGCGTGCCGGCCAGCATGTGGAAGCGCCCGGTGCCGTTGGGCCCGCGCAGCAGCGAGCCCTCCACGCACAGCGCATCGAGCCGCGTGCGGCCGTCGAGCACCGCGTCCAGCAGGTCCAGCAACTCGTCGCCGCTCTCCATCGAGAGCGAAGGGTGCCAGAGCAGGTTCACCCCGGCGTCGCGCAAGTGGCCCTGGAAGTCGGTCGTGTCGGCGCACAGCAGCGACATGCTGCAGCCGCCGCAGCCGCCGGATTGCAACCAAAGGACGTTCAAACCCATGTCAGCCCTCCGACGAGAAGTGTCTTGGACCAGAAACACCGCGGAACGGGCTTTGCCCGGCCGCAGGTGTTGCCCCCTTGAGGGGGGATGCGGCTACACGCAGTGAGCAAGCAACGGGGGTGGACATCACTTCTCCAATCCCAGGCGCTGCATCTTGCCGCGCAGGCCCACCCGCGAGAGGCCCAGCTCCTGCGCCACGCGGGTCTTGTTCCAGCGGTGCCGCTGCAGCGTCTCGCGCAGCACCATGGCCTCGATCACGTCCAGCCGCTCGGCCAGGGTGCCGCTGGTGGGCAGGGCGGCCTGCAGGTCTTCGCCACCCTGGCCGTGGCCTTGCAGCACGCGGGCCGAGAAGGCGGCGGCTTCGAGCGCGCTGCCGTCCTGCAGCGCGAGCGCGCGCGCGATCTCGTTGCGCAGCTCGCGGATGTTGCCGGGCCAGGGGTAGGCCAGCAGGCAGGCGAGCGTGGCGTCGGGCAGCGTGGCGCCGGGGTGGCCCAGCTCGTTCGCCACGTCCTGCAGCAGCTGGCGCGCGATGGGCGCGATGTCGGCCGCGCGCTCTCGCAGTGGCGGCACGGTGATGCTCACGCCCGCGAGGCGGTAGTACAGGTCTTCGCGGAACAGGCCTTCGCGCACGCGCTGTTCCAGGTCGCGGTGGGTGGCGGCGATCACGCGCACGTCCACCGGCACCGGGCGCGCGCCGCCCACGGGCCGCACCTCGCCTTCCTGCAGCACGCGCAGCAGCCGCACCTGGAAGGCCGGCGAGGTCTCGCCGATCTCGTCGAGGAACACCGTGCCGCCGTGGGCGCGCTGGAACAGGCCGGGGTGGTCTTCGTAGGCACCGGTGAAGGCGCCGCGCTTGTGGCCGAACAGCTCGGATTCGAGCAGCGTGTCGGGGATGGCCGCGCAGTTTTCCACCACGAAGGGGCCGGTCAGGCGCGGTGAGGCGTAGTGGATCGCGCGCGCCAGCAGCTCCTTGCCGGTGCCCGACTCGCCAAGCACCAGCACCGAGAGGTCGTAGCGCGCCACGCGCTGCGCCATGGCGCACACCCCGTCCAGCGGGCTGCCGGGCGCGCGCACGATGCGCTCGAAACCGAAGCTGGCGCGCGCGCGGTCGATCTGCGTGGCGGTGCGCTGGCGCAGCACGCCGGTGCTGGTGCGCAGCTCCAGGTCGAGCCGGCTGGTCTGGCGCTGCAGGGCCTGCGCCTCGACCGCGTTGCGCACCGAGTCCAGCAGGTGGTCGGGCGCCCAGGGCTTGAGGATGTACTGGTAGATGCCGGCCTCGTTGATGCCGGCAATGATGTCTTCGCTGTCGGTGTAGCCCGAGATCACCATGCGCACCGCATCGGGCCAGCGCTCGCGCACCTCCTTCAGAAAGCTCACGCCGGTCATGCCGGGCATGCGCTGGTCGCACAGGATCACGCTCACCGGCTGGCGTTCGAGCAGGCCGCGCGCCTCGTCAGCGCTGCTGGCGGTGAACACGGTGAAGTCCTCGTCCAGCGTGCGGCGCATCGCGTCCTGCGAGCGCACCTCGTCGTCCACCACCAGCACGGTGGGCAGGGCTTCGGTGGGGAAGGGCGCGTTCATCGGTGTACCGCGAGGTGGCGCGGCGTCCAGGCGTGCGGAACCTTGTGCACGAAATGGTGGCGCGCCACGTGGTAGCTGGGGTCGAAGCCGTAGAAATTGCGGTGCATGCGCGCGAGTTCCTGTTCGCGGTGGTGGGCCAGCGGGCGACGGGCTTCGTCGCGCTCGCGGGTGGCCTGTTTGGCCGCCAGCCTCTGCGGCAGATTGTAGGAGGCCGCGAGCGCCAGCGCGCGTTGCAGGCAGCGTTCTTCAAAGCCTTCGCGGCCGGCCTCGTCGCAATGGTCGATCAGCGCCATGTGCCCGGCGTCGATGGCCCGCAGCGGCAGGCGCTGGCGCATCAGCGCCTGCGCGCCGGCCTCGCCCAGGCGGCGCGGCAGCAGGTAGGTCCAGTACTCCGAGCCGTACAGGTTGCCCATGTTCTTGTAGTGCGGGTTGAGCACCACGCCTTCGTGCGCCCACACCTCGTCGGCCGCCAGCGCCAGGAAGGCGCCGCCCGCGCCCGCGTTGCCGCGCAGCAGGCTCACCGTGAGGCGGTCGGTGGTCTCGATCACGGCCAGGGCGAGGTCGTTCATGGCCTGGATGTTGCGCCACGAGGCGTCGGCCGCGCTGTCGCCGGGCTGGTGGGCGGCGGCTTCGATGGCGTTGAGGTCGATGCCGTTGCTGAAGAAGTCTTCGCCGCCCATGAGCAGCAGCACCTGCACCGGCCGTTCGCGCACCGCCAGCCAGGCCGCGCGCAGGCGCTCGCAGCGCCCGGTGGACATGGCGCCGTTGTGGAAGTCGAAATGCAGGCAGCCCACGCGTGCGCCCTCGGGGCCGTGTTCGGTGTAGCGCAGCTCGCCCCACTCGTCTTCGGGCCGTTGCAGCGGCGCGGGCGATGCCGGCAGGGCCGCCGCCTCGGCGGCGAAGGCCTGCGCCGCCACCTGCTTGAAAGCGGCCGCCGTGCCCACGCGGCGCACATGGCCGATCCACACGCCGCCGTCGCGCGTGCGGCGCAGCAGCGCGCCATCGCGCACCGCCAGCAGCGCACCCGGTGCCGCGTTCGCGAAGCCCGCCATCGCCGCCTCGGACGCCGCATGCCCGTCCATCAGGTGGCAGGGCTGGCCCCAGAGCGCGTCGAGCACGCCGGGCTGGCCGTCGGCGCTGCGCAGGCGCGCCAGCACCTCGGCGGTGGTGTGCGTGGCCCAGTGAATCGCGCGGTCGGCCTGCGGCATCGCGGGCCGCCACACCGCCGGCGGGGGCGCGTCGCCGCTGCGTTTACCGCCCTGGAAACGCTGCACGGCCGCCAGCGTGGCGGCCAGCGCGGCCTGCGTGACCTCGCGCCGGTACAGGCTGCCCTTGGTGCCTTCGCGCAAGGCAAAGGCCGCGTGCGCCCAGACCGGGCCGGCGTCGAACTCGGCATTCGCCTGCAACACCGTCACGCCCCACTCGCGCTCGCCACGCAGCACCGCCCAGTCCAGCGCGCTCGGCCCCTGGTCGCCCGGCGGGCCGGGGTGCACCACCAGGCAGGGCAGGGCCTGCCACACGCTGGCCGGGATGCGGCGCTTCAGGAACGGCGCGATCAGCAGATCGGGCTGGAACAGCGCCACCGCCTCTTCGGTCACGCGGTCGTTGATGTCCAGCTCCACGCTCACGCGGTGGCCGCGTGCGCGCAGCTCGGCAAACAGCCGCTGCGTGAGGCTGTTGAAGCTGTGGCACAGCAGCAGGAGGCGCAGCGGGGCATTCATGCCGGCGGCACGGTGCCGGCACGACGTGCCTCTGTCCAGGGACACCGAGGGTCCGGCTTCGCCGGCCCCAGGTGTCGCCCCCTCGGGGGGAGGCGCCGAAGGCGACGCAGGGGGGTCAACATATCCGCGGCAGTTGTTCGCCGCTGAGCCAATCGACGACGCGCCGGCCGCCGAAGCGCGTGGCCATCTGCACGAAGTGGTGCGGGTCGGCCGTCACCTCGCCGATGCGCGCGGCATCCGCGCCCAGCGGGTGCGCGCGCATGGCGGCAAGCACGGTCTCGGCCGCCTCGGGCGCGCACACCGCGACCAGCTTGCCTTCGTTGGCCACGTAGAGCGGGTCCAGCCCGAGCAGTTCGCAGGCCGCGTCCACCTGCGGCTTCACGGGAATGGCCGCTTCCTGCAGGAGCATGCCCACGCCGGACTGGCGCGCGATCTCGTTGAGCGTGGTGGCCAGGCCGCCGCGCGTGGGGTCGCGCAGCACGCGCACCGCGCCGGGCGCCGCCGCGAGCATGGCCGCCACCAGCGTGTGCAGGGCGGCGGTGTCGCTCTCGATGGTGGTCTCGAACGCCAGCGACTCGCGCTGCGAGAGCACGGCCACGCCGTGGTCGCCGATGGTGCCCGAGAGCAGCAGCACGTCACCCGCGCGGGCATGGCGCCCGCTGATGTCCACGCCCGGCGGCACGAGGCCGATGCCGGTGGTGCTGATGAACACGCCGTCGCCCTTGCCCCTTTCCACCACCTTGGTGTCGCCGGTGACGATGGGCACGCCGGCTTCCTGCGCGGCCTGCGCCATGGAGCGCACGATGCGCTGCAGCTCGATCAGGGGGAAGCCTTCTTCCAGGATGAAGCTGGCGCTGAGCCACAGCGGCGTGGCGCCGGACATGGCCACGTCGTTGACGGTGCCGTGCACCGAGAGGCAGCCCACGTCGCCGCCGGGAAAGAACAGCGGCGAGACCACGTGGCCGTCGGTGGCGACCACCAGCCGGCCCTGGCCCGGGTCGAACGCGGGCAGCGGCAGCACCGCGCCGTCGTCGCCCTGGCGCAGCCAGGGGTTGTCGAACGCGGCGAGGAACAGCTCTTCGATCAGCTGCGCGGCGGCCTTGCCGCCCGCGCCGTGGCCCATGTCCACGCGGCCGTGTTTGATGTCGAGTGGTCGCGTGTAGTCTTTTTTCATTGTTCCAAAGCCTCCGGAGCGCTCCCCAGGGGCACCGAGGAACCGGCTTCGCCGGGCCTCAGGTGCCGTCCCCCTCCCGCCGAAGGCGAGAGAGGGGGAAGCCGCGAAGCGGCGCAGGGGGTGGTTGTCTGCACATCGCGGAACCGCCCGTAGGCGTAGTGCGCCGCGCAGGCGCCTTCGCTGGACACCATGCACGAACCCACCGGGTTCTCGGGCGTGCACACAGTGCCGAAGATCTTGCAGTCGGTCGGTTTCTTCACGCCGCGCAGGATCGCGCCGCACTCGCAGGCCTTGTTGTCGGCCACGGGGCGGTAGGTCAGCGAGAAGCGGCGCTCGGCGTCGAAGTCGGCATACGCCTCGCGGATTTTCAGCGCGCTGTAGGGCACCTCGCCCAGGCCGCGCCACTCGAAGCTGGGCCGCAGCTCGAACACCTCGGACACCAGCGCCTGCGCCTTGAGGTTGCCTTCGCTGGTGACGGCGCGCTTGAACTGGTTTTCCACCTGGGCGCGGCCTTCGTTGACCTGGCGCACCAGCATCAGAATGGCCTGCATCACGTCCAGCGGCTCGAAGCCGGCGATCACCACCGGCTTGCGGTACTCCTCGGCGAAGTGCTCGTAGGGGCCGGCACCGATCACGATGCTGACGTGCGCCGGGCCCACGAAGCCGTCGATGGGCACGGTGCCGTAGTCGCGCACCTCGGGCGATTCCAGGATGTGCGTGATGGCCGAGGGCGTGAGCACGTGGCAGCACAGCACGCTGAAATTGCGCAGGCCTTCGCGCTGCGCGAGCTGGATGGTGAGCGCGGTCGGCGGCGTGGTGGTCTCGAAACCGATGGCGAAGAACACCACCTCGCGCTGCGGGTTCTGGCGCGCGAGCGCCAGCGCGTCGGCGGCGGAATAGACCATGCGGATGTCACCGCCGCGCGCCTTGGCCCGAATGAGCGACAGGCTTTCCGACGCCGGCACGCGCATGGTGTCGCCGTAGGTGCAGACGATGGCGCCCTGCGCCAGCGCCAGGCCGATGGCCTGGTCGATGCGGCCGATGGGCAGCACACACACCGGGCAGCCGGGGCCGTGCACCATCTTCACGTTGGGCGGCAGCAGCTCCATCACGCCGTAGCGCGAGATCGCGTGCGTGTGGCCGCCGCAGAACTCCATGAAGCTGTAGGTGCGCGTGGGGTCGGCTTCGGCGGCGATGCGCGCGCCGATCTGTTGGGCCAGTTCACCATCCCTGAACTCGTCGATGTATTTCATGGCGTGGTCTCCTCATTGAGCCGGGCCATCTCCGCAAACAGCGCCAGCGTGCGTTCGGCTTCGTCGGGGTCGATGGTGCCGATGGCGTGGCCCACGTGCACGATCACGTAGTCGCCGACCTGCACATCGGCCACGAGGGCGATGGAGATCTCCTTGCGGATGCCGCCGAGGTCGACCACGGCCTGGTCGTGGGGCCGCAGCTCCACCAGCCGCGCGGGAATGGCTAGGCACATGGTTCGGTTTCCTTTTCGTGGGGCGTGGTGTTCTGAAGCACTTCGAGTTGCTGCGCGGCCACCCAGGCCTGGCCCAGGGCCAGCCCGGCGTCGCCGCAGCCGTGGGGGCCGGGCAGGTGCACGCTGAGGCCGGCGCTGTGCAGTCGCTCGGTCAGGCGCTCGCGCAGCAAGCGGTTGAAGAAGCAG
This sequence comes from Burkholderiaceae bacterium, assembly GCA_017998575.1. The sequence continues at coordinate 9,090 of JAGOCV010000047.1, read as the reverse complement.
CCGCCGCCCAGGCACACGTGGGTGGCGCCGTGCTCGCGCGCGGCTTGCGCGGTCCAGTGCGCCAGCGCATCGGCCAGCGCGAGGTGAAACCCCGCCGCCGCCTCGTCCACGCGGTCGGCGCGCACGTCGAGCAGCGCGGCGAACAGGCCGCGCAGATCGAGCCGGCGCTGGCCATCGGGCAGGGCGTCGGTGAGCAGGTCCACCAGCGTGCCCGGCAAAGGCGGCTGCGCCGGGTGCAAGGCGAGCCAGCGCGCCGCGGCGGCTTCGAGTGCGATGGCGGCCTCGGCCTCTTCGGTCTGGCGCACGCTCAGGCCCAGCGCGGCGGCGGCGGCGTCGAACCAGCGCCCGGTGCTGCTGGTGGGCGGGCAGTTCAGGCCGCGCGCCAGCATCTGCTGCACGCCGCTGGCCGTGGCCTCGCCCACCACGGGCGCGAAGCGCGGCACGATCTCCGAGGCCCGGTCCAGCGCGTGCAGCGCGCTGGCCGCCATGCGCCAGGGCTCGCGCGCGGCGCGGTCGCCACCGGGCAGGGCCAGGGGGTGCAGGTGGCCCAGGCGCTGGCAGTGCGCACCGTCCACCCGCAGCAGTTCGCCGCCCCAGGCCTCGCCGTCGGTGCCCAGGCCCACACCGTCGAGCGCGAGGCCGATCACCGGGCCCTCCAGGCCGTGCTCCGCCACCACCGCCGCGATGTGCGCATGGTGGTGCTGCACGCCGATGGCGGGCACGCCCAGCGATTCGGCCAGGTCCATCGCCAGGCGGCTGCTGAAGAAGTCGGGGTGCAGGTCGTGCGCCACCGCGCGCACCGGCCCGTGCGCCTGCAGCAGCGCGCGGGCCGAAGCTTCGAGCGCGGCGCAGGTGGCCGGGTCGCTCAGGTCGCCGTGCACCGGCGACCAGTGGGCGCGGCCCTGCGCGTCCACCAGGCACGCGGCGTTCTTCAGCCAGGCACCGCAGGCGAGCACGGGGAGCGATGCGGTGTTCATGGTCAATGGTGCTCGCATCCGGTTTCGCCGCCGGGCCGCCCCAAGGCGAAACGCGCCCCCTCGGGGGGCAGCGACCCGCGCAGCGGCGGAGCGTGGGGGCCATGCATCTGGTGGTCGAGCCAGTGCAGCCACGCGTCCATGCCGTCGCCCGTGGTCGCGCTGAGCTGGATCACCTCGATGCCCGGGTTCACGCGCCGCGCCAGTTCGATGCAGCGCGCCACGTCGAAGCGCACGTGCGGCAGCAGGTCGGTCTTGTTGAGCACCATCAGCGAAGCGGCGGCAAACATGTCGGGGTACTTCAGCGGCTTGTCCTCGCCCTCGGTCACCGAGAGGATGGCCACCTTCGCGGCCTCGCCCAGGTCCCACACGGCGGGGCACACCAGGTTGCCCACGTTCTCGATGAACAGCAGGCTGTGTTCGTCGTGGTGATGGTGGTGGTGGTCTTGCCCATGGCCGTGATCGTGGTCATGCGAATGGCCGTGGTGCGAGTGCAGCCGCGCGAAGGCCTCGGCGACCATGGGCGCGTCGAGGTGGCAGCCCTTGCCGGTGTTGACCTGGATCGCGGGCGCACCGGTGGCGCGGATGCGGTCGGCGTCGAAGCTGGTCTGCTGGTCGCCCTCGATCACCGCCACGTGCAGGGCCGGTGCGCGCGCCTTGAGCGCTTCGATGGTGGCGCACAGCAACGTGGTCTTGCCCGAGCCGGGGCTGGAGACCAGGTTGAGCGCGGTCACGCCGTGGGCCTGGAAATGCGCGCGGTTCTGCACGGCCACGCGGTTGTTGGCGCCGAGGATGTCGGTCTCCAGCTGGATGGCGCGCGCCTGGCTCATGCCGGGCACCGAGACGCGCGCGGCGCCGGCGCCGAAGTGCAGGTCGCCGTTGGCCGGGTTCATCTGCAGCGCGGCCGGCTCGATGGCCGTGCCTTCTTTGTGATCACTGCATCCACATACGACACACATGGTCGGTCTCCTGTTCTCGTGGGGTTTCAATCATCGACGACCTGCATGTCCAGCACGCGCAATTCAGCGCCGCCGGTCGGCTGCAGATGGAAGCTGCCGCAGGCCGGGCAGGCATCGCCGCGCTGGGCCAGGGCCACGGTCTGCGAGCAGCCCAGGCACCAGGCCTGGCCCGGGGGTTCTTCAATGTGAATTGCCGCGCCTTCCAGCAGCGTGCCGGGGGCCAGGGCTTCCAGCGCGAAGCGCAGTGCGCGGGCGTCCACGCCCGCGAGCTGCCCGGCTTCGAGCCGCAGCGCCAGCAGGCGCGTGAAGCCTTCGCGCGCGGCGGTGTCTTCCACCAGCTGGAGCACGCCGCCGGCCAGGCTGGCTTCATGCATGGTCCACCTCCGGCGCGCGCGCAAGGTGTTCGATGGCGAAGGGCACGCAGGGGTCGAAGGCCGCCACCAGCAGGTGCACGCGCCGCGCGAGCGCGGCCTCGGGCAGGTCGGGGTCGAGCCGGGCCAGGCGCTGCGCCACCTCGCCCTGCGGGTGGAAGTTCCATTCGGTGGGCGCGACCACGCGGCAGGCCATCACGCGCTGCGAGGCCGGGTCCACCTCGACCTGGTGCACCAGCAGGCCGCGCGCCATCTCCACCCAGGCCAGGCCGCGCCGGGGGCCGGTGGACACGGCGCCCCAGTCCAGCCAGCTGTCGCCGCCATCCAGCGCCAGGCGCACCAGCTCGGCCAGGCGGCTGCCCAGCAGCGCCCAGGGCGAGAGCGGGGCGTCGTCGGCCGTGCCGGCCAGGCGCGACCAGGGGCCGGTGTGGGCGCAGGCGCCGTTCCATTGCGGGCGCAGGGCGAACGCCGGCTTGAGCGCGAGCGTGGCGCCCAGCATGCACAGGCCGGGCGGCTCCGCGTGCGGGCGCAGCGCGCCGGCCGGCGCAAGCGGTGCCACCCCGTCGGCGCTGCTGCGCGCCCCGGCCACCAGCGCGGGCAGCCAGTGGCCGCGCTGGCGGCGGCCCCAGGTGTGCAGCCAGTCGGCGCCACCGGCCTGCCAGGCCGCCAGCCAGTCGGCCGGCGGCAGGTGCAGCAGCGTGTGCTGCAGCCAGTCGCGCAGCGCGGGCCAGGGGTCGGGCGCGGTCTGCGTGGGGGCCGGCCAGTGGCGCAGCGCGGCCAGGGCGCTGGCGGCGTGCGCCCCCTGCTCGGCGGGGTCGGTGGCCAGCAGGCGCGGCCAGTCCAGGCCGATGCGGCGCACGTGCTCCATCGCGGTCTCGCGCCGCAGCAGCTCGGCCACGCCGGGCGCGGGTGGTTGCAGGCCGGGCGCGGCGGCCTCGATGGCGAGCTGGCTGCACAGGCGGTGCGCGTGGCTGCAGAGGTTGAACAGGCTGCCCATGAGACCGGGCAGGCGCGCCATCGGCACACCATGGCCCATGCGCGCGGCCCAGTCCTGCCGGGTGTTCAACAGGCCCAGCGGCGGTGGCGCGCCGGGGCGCAGGCGCAGGCGGCCGGCCAGGTCCTGCAGGCCGGCGGGGGCGATGCCGCTCATGCCCGTCCTCCCAGAAAGAACGCCCGGCGCGCGGGCACCGGTGGGCGCGGGGCCGGCACGGCCGGCGGCGCAGGCCGGGTGAGCGCCAGCGCCTCGCGCGCGGTCTCGCGCGCCAGGGCCTGGGTGCCGAACTCGCCCATGGGCGAGAACAGCGCGCAGGTCTCGTGGTAACCCACGGCGGGGTCGTGCGCGCCGATGAAGTCGAAGCGCTCGCTGCCGAATTCGCGCACGAAGCTGCGGCCCACCTGGCCGGCGTGCGGCAGGGCCTGCGCGGGCAGGCGCACCAGGCTCATGAACCAGGGCGTGATGAGCACGCCCTCGGCCACGGGTGCCTCGGTGTCGGCACCCCACTCGAAGCCCACGGCTTCCACCTGCAACGCGGCGTTGAGCAAGGGAATGCCCTGCATGCGCTCGGCCTGCACGCGCTCGAAGTGGGCCACCAGGGCCTGTACACGGGGCTCCAGGGAAAGGTTCATGGCAGGAGCAGGAATTGATCGGGCTCGCAATCGCAATTGGGACAGCGCCAGTGCGAGGGCAGGTCGGCAAAGGGTGTGCCGACCGGAATCTGCCACTGCGGGTCGCCCACGGCCGGGTCGTAGACCCACCAGCAGATCTTGCATTCCAGGCGTGAGTCGGGCCGCAGCACCTCGCGGTTGCCGAGGTAGGAGCCTTCGAAGCCCTCGAAGTGTTCCACGCTCATGCTCCTTCGAGGTACACCATCACCTCGCGCAGGCGCTCGTGCGAATCGCGCAGGTCTTCGGGCGCGGCCATCGCCACCTCGGGCATGTCCACCACCTCGACCGTGTTGAGGATCACCTTGTCCATGGAGTTGTAGTACACCACGCGCCAGCAGTGGGGCAGGCGGGTGTTGGAGATGCGGCAGTTGCCGTACCCGCGCGAGAGCATGAGCACGCGGCCGGTGCCGAGCTGGTGGTCCAGAAAACCGATGTCCTCGGGCGTGACGGGCAGCAGCGTGAGGTTGACCACGTGCGACACCTGGCCCGGTTGCCAGCGCACCACCTGGTCGCGGATCTCGTCCACCAGCAGCGGCGCGTTCTGCACGTTGGGCGGCAGCGGGCCGTTCCACTGCGGCGCCGTGGCCCACACGTCTTCGGCGGCGGTGGCGGCGAACAGCGAAGGCACCGGGCCGACCTCGATCGCGTCGTCCACCAGCTCGGCGTCGCGGCCCTCTTCGTGGCGCCAGGTCATGAGCCGCCAGACACCGGCGAACACCGATTCCTGCACACGCACTTCGAGGTTGCCCGCGCCCAGCTGCACGATGGCGCTGGCCTCGCCCTCGCCCAGCACCTGGTTGATGATGCGGAAGTCGCGCGGCCCCAGCTTGCCCAGCGGCACCAGGCCCGGCGCGCCACCCTCGGCGCCCTGTTCGAGCAGGCCCAGCACCTGCTGCAGCGCGGTGCGCGCCTGGTCCAACCCCACCAGCTCTTCGGGCTCGGGCAGCACCGGCGGGCGGTAGGTGCTCATGTCCTTGGGCAGGGGCAGGTAGTCGAGCGACTCGTCTTCGTGTTGCGTGCCAGGGCCCAGGGCCACGAGCGGAATGGGAAAGTCTTTCATGGGTGGGGTCCTTGGGTTCAGTGGCAGCCGCCGGCGTCGCTGGCAGAAGAGGCCGTCTTGCTCACGACGGGAATGCCGATGGTGGGCGGGCGCGACGGCCGCATGCGCAGCGCTGCCTCCACGCCTTGCAGGTACACGTCCCAGTCCTGCATGCCGGCGATGGCGGTCACGTACTGGCCGCTGCGAAAGAACAGCAGCGAAGGCCAGCGCTGCGAGCCGTAGCGGCGCGCCACCGCGTCCTCGCTCTCGCGCGGCACGGCGGCCACCGCGAAGCGGCCGGGGAACACCTTCATCAGCTCGGGCAGCACGGCGGCCACGTCCTGCCCTTCGGGGAAGCGCACCGCGTCGCCGGCCAGCAGCAGCACGCGGTCGCCGGGCTGGGCGGCCCAGTCGGTCACGCTGGTGTCGTCCACCAGCGCGGCGCCGAAGTCGCGCACCAGGCGCATCACCAGCGGCGCGGCCGGGTCGGTGCTGGGCGGGGTGACGGCCAGCGGGCGGAAAAGGGTCTCTGTGCTCATGAAAACGTCTCCTGAAAAATTCAACCGTTGGCGAGTTGGTGCAATTGCTCGGCGCTCATGCGCGAAGGCAGCTCGAAGCCCGCTTCGCCGTCGGCGCCCTGGCCCTGCATGGCGCCCAGCACGAGGTCCAGCGCGGCGTTCACTTCCAGGGCGCGCTCGGCGTCGATGCGCTCGCGCGCGTCGCCCAGGAACACCAGCAGCCAGTCGCCCGGCGCCACATCGCCCACCAGGGCGGTGTTCACGCGGCGGCGCTCGCCGCGCCCTTCGCACAGCGCGTGGCCGGGCTCAATGGCCGTGACCTGCATGGGCATGCCGATGCACATGTCAGGCACCCTGTGGGAAGAAGCGCTCGTCGCCTTCGCGGCACGCGGCCACAGAAGAAGGGCGCTGCGTTTCGTAGGCGGCCAGGGCGAGCTCGTCCATGGTCACGGTCTCGCGCCCGCTCAGCGGCTCGCGGCGCGGCACCGGCTCGCCGCCCCAGCGCGCGATCTCGGCCACGGCCAGCGCCAGGGCCTCGTCCATCGCGGCCTTCACCACCGGGCGCAGGCTGCCGCCGTAGTCCTCCAGCTCCTGCGGCTGGCAGCCGATCAGCAGCACCTGCGCCGGGTACCGGCCGGTGAGCTGGGCGAGCGAGAGCACCTCCTGGAAACCGGTCTGGTGCAGGCTCATCTTCTTCGCGCCCAGGAAGCGCGGCACCTCGTCGTCCCGCACCAGCTTGAGCGTGCCGGGTTCCAGGCCGTAGTCGATCGCGTCGAAGATCAGCAGCGCGTCGGCCGCCTGCACATGCTGGATGAGGTACAGGCCCTGCGTGCCGCCGTCCACCAGCGACACATGGGGCGCGAACTCGTGGCGCTGCTGCAGCGCTTCCACGCAGCGCACGCCGAAGCCCTCGTCGGCCCACAGCAGGTTACCGATGCCCAGCACGCAGATGGACGAAGGCGGGGTGTCACCACCGGGGTGACAGGCGTTTTCAGGCGAAATGGGGCGCATGCGGGAACTCCGGGAAATCAGTGGGGGAGGGAAGCCGCCGCGCGCAGGCGCTTCCAGGCGTGGAAGCTGTCCCAGGCGGCCTGCTGCGCGAGCCAGAACGCCGCGTCCACTTGGAACACGCGCGCGCAGCGGATCGCGGTGTCGGGCGACATCGCGCGCTGGCCGTGCACCAGCTCGTGCAGCCGGCGGCGCGAGAGGCCCAGCAGCCGGGCGGCCTCGCTCTGGTTGAGCGAGAGCGGGCGCAGGCAGGTGCGCGCCAGCAGCCGCCCCGGGTGCGTGGGCACGCGCAGCGGCACGCCGGCAGGCGGCAGAACCGGTGCGACGAGTTTCGATGAGCGTGAGGGGAGGCGCGGCATGGTGAAGAAGCAGAACGAGCGAAGGGCTTGGGTCCAGAGGTGCCGAGGAACCGGCTTTGCCGGGCCTCCAGCACCGCCCCCTTGGGGGGTGACGCCGAAGGCGGCGCGGGGGGTTACTCCTTGAATGTTCTGTGGCCGGAGATCATCGTGCTCACGATGCTCTGCCGGCCCATGATGTCTTCGCGGATCGCGGCGTAGATGTGCAGCAGCACGAAGGTGACGATGCCCCACAGGCCCAGGCGGTGCCAGGTGTGCACGTCCTGGCTCTGGCCGAACAGCGGAATCACCCAGCCGAACAGCCGCTCCTGCCACGAACCCATCTGCGCGCCCTCTCCGTACAGCGCGAAGCCGGTGACGATCATGAAGATCGACAGCATCAGGTAGAAGGCGAACATGGCGAAGCGGGCCAGCGGGTTGTGGCCCACGTACTGGTTGGGCTTGGGGATCAGGAACAGGTACCAGCGCAGCATGTTGAACACCTCAAGCCAGTAGGCCTTCTGGAACATCGGCACCCAGAACAATTCCCTGGCGTGGTGGTTGCCCACCAGCGCCCAGTAGGCACGCGCCACCAGGCCCACGGCCATGATGTAGCCCGCCGCGAAATGCGCGAAGCGGATGTAGCCCATGACGTAGTGCGCGCTGGCCTCGCCCGCCACCGTGGGCAGCGGCTGGCCGATGAAATAGCCGGTGACGCACAGCACGGTGATGGACAGCGCGTTGATCCAGTGCCAGAGGCGCACCGGTGCCTCGTACACATAGACCGAGCGGATGCGCTGGCCCTGCTGCAGCTCCAGCGCATCGTCTGGCGAGACATGGGCCGGGTGGGACGTGGTGGTGGACATGGAAACCTCCTGTGTGGGAGAGGCGGGTCAGGCCGCGAGCTGGCCGAACAGGTACAGCCCGGCCGCGCTCAGCAGCGCACCCAGGCCACCCAGCACCACGCCCCGGCGCTCACCCAGCCAGCGCCGGATGCCCAGGCCGATGCCCACGCCGCCGATGTGCAGCACCGCCGTGGTCAGCATGAAGCCCACCGCGTAGCCGGCAAATCCCGTCTCCGGCGTTTCCGAACCGTGCGCCAGGCCATGCAGCGACGACGCGGCGGCGATCAGCCCCAGGCCCAGGGCCACCGGCATCGAGCGGCTGGCGAACACCAGCATGAGGCCGAACAGCACCACGCTCAGCGAGATCGCGTGCTCCAGGTAAGGCACGCTCACGCCGAGCATGCCCTGCGTGGCGCTGGCGATGAGCGCCAGCAGGAAGGCCGCCGGGCCCCACCAGGCCTTGCCGGCCGGCAGCGCCGAGACCGACCACACGCCCACGGCCACCATGGCCAGCAGGTGGTCGGGCCCGAAGGGGTGCACCAGGCCTTCAAACAGGCTGCTGGTGCCGTGGCCCGTGTGGGCCTGCGCGGCGCCGGCCAGCGTGGCCAGCAGGGTGGCGGCGATCAGGCCGCGTGTCGTCTGTGTCTTCATCGTTGTTCTCCTCGTTGTGGGTTCATGGCGGTGAGGCGCTCGTGTCCAGGGCACCCGTGGAACCGGCTTTGCCGGGCCACCAGGTGCGTCCCCCTTGGGGGGAAGACGCGAAGCGTCGCAGGGGGGTCATCTCACCGTGACGCGGCTCATTTCCTGGCCGTCTTCGCTCATCACGTGCGTGGAGCAAGCCAGGCAGGGATCAAAGCTGTGCAGCGTGCGCAGGATCTCCAGCGGCTGCTCGGGGTTGACCATGGGGGTGTTCATCAGCGAAGCCTCGAAGGCGCCGATCTGGCCCTTGTGGTCGCGCGGCGAACCGTTCCAGGTGGTGGGCACCACGCACTGGTAGTTCTCGATCTTGCCGTCCTTGATGCGGATCCAGTGGCCCAGCATGCCGCGCGGCGCGGCCACCGTGCCCACGCCCTTGGCCTCCTTCGGCCAGGTGGCCGGGTCCCACTTCTCGATGTTGGCGGTGCTGGTGTCGCCGGCCTTGATGTTGCCCACGAGCTGCTTGAAGTCGTCCATCATCATCTCGGCGGCGTACTGGCTTTCCAGTGCGCGCGCCAGCGTGCGGCCGATGGTGGTGGGCAGCAACTGCTTGGCGCTGTACTTCGTCTCGGGCATGCCCAGCGCCTTCGGAATGGCGCTGTTGATCGCCACGGCCGCCTCGTCCACCTGCTGCTTCACGCGCTGGCAATACTTGTTGCCCTGCGTGGCGTGCGCATAAC
>JAGOCV010000321.1 GCA_017998575.1 Burkholderiaceae bacterium | reverse complement strand
AAAAAAGAAGGAGACCTCCGACATGACCCTGCCCCTCACCACGCGCCGCGCGTTGCCCGCCGCCCTCGTGCTGGCATGCGCCACGCTGCCCACACTCGCGCAGGCACAGGCCGCCGCCTGGCCCGCCAAGCCCGTCAGGATCCTGGTCGGCTCGCCGCCCGGCGGCCCCTCGGACATCACGGCGCGCGTGTTCGGCGAAGCGCTGCAGCGGCGCACCGGCCAGCCGGCCGTCGTGGAAAACCGCCCCGGCGTGGGCAACAACCTGGCCGCCGGCGTGGCCGCCAAGGCCGAGCCCGACGGCTATACGCTGGTCCTGAGTCCGGACACGGTGGTCACCGTCAACCCGCTCATCTACAAGAACCAGAACTTCGATGCGCGCGAAGACCTGGTCTCTGCCACCATCCTCACGAGCTTCACGCAAATGCTGGTGTGCAACCCCGCCACCGGTGTGAAGACCGCCGCGGAGCTGGTCGCCAAATCGAAGACCACGCGCATCACCTACGGCTCCGGCGGTGCGGGCGTGCCCGGCCACCTGGCGGCCGAGATGTTCATCCAGACCTCGGGCGCGAAGATGGAGCACGTGCCCTATCGCGGCCCGGCGCCTGCCACGCTGGCCGTGCTGTCGGGCGAGGTCAACTGCGGCTTCCTGGCCACGCCCACGGTCATGCAGCACGTCAAGGCCGGCAAGCTCACGGCGCTGGCCGTGTCGTCGGGTACGCCCTCGCCGCTGGCGCCCGATGTGCCCACGCTGGCGCAGGCGCTGAACCAGCCCGGGCTGGACGTGAGCTTCCGCCTCGTGCTGCAGACGGCCAAGGGGACGCCCGCCGCCGCCGTCGCCGGCATCGAACGCCTGGCCGCCGACATCATGAAAGACCCCGACGTGCGCGCCAAGCTCCAGGCCTCCGATCTGGTGGCGCTGGGCACGACGCACGCGCAGGCCACCCAGACCATGCAGGCCGAGATCGCGCGCTGGGAGCCCCTGGTGAAGAAACTGGATCTGAAAGCAGACTGAGAGCGAATGACGAAACCGAACATCATCTTCATCGTCGCCGACGATCTCGGCTTTGCCGACCTGGGCTGCTACGGCGGCCGGGTGCCCGTCTCGCCCGTGCTCGATTCGCTGGCCGCGGGCGGCATCCGCTTCACGCAGGGCTATGCCAATTCGCCGGTGTGCTCGCCCACGCGCTTCGCCCTCATCACCGGCCGCTATCAGTACCGCCTGCGCGGCGCGGCCGAGGAGCCCATCAACAGCAGGAGCCGTGGCAGCACCACGCTGGGCCTGCCCACCGATCACCCCACCCTGCCCTCGCTGCTGCGCGCGCAGGGCTACCGCACGGCGCTGATCGGCAAGTGGCACCTGGGCTACCCGCCCACCTTCGGACCGCTGCGTTCGGGCTATGAAGAGTTCTTCGGGCCGATGTCGGGCGGCGTGGACTACTTCACCCACTGCGCATCGAGCGGCGACCACGATCTGTGGTTCGGCGAGGAAGAAAAGAAGGAAGAGGGATACCTCACCGACCTGCTGTCCAGGCGCGCCGTGGACTACGTCGAACGCATGGCCGAAGGCGCGCGCGCCGGCACGCCGTTCTTCCTGAGCCTGCACTACACCGCGCCGCACTGGCCCTGGGAAACGCGCGACGACGAAGCGCTGGCGCAGGAGGTCAAGGGCAACCTGTTCCACCTGCACGGCGGCAACATCCATACCTACCGCCGCATGATCGAGCACATGGACGAGGGCATCGGCTGGCTGGTCGATGCGCTGCGCGCTCAGGGCCAGCTCGACAACACGCTGATCGTCTTCACCAGCGACAACGGCGGCGAGCGCTTCTCGGACAACTGGCCGCTGGTGGGCGGCAAGATGGACCTCACCGAAGGCGGCATCCGCGTGCCGTGGATCGCCCACTGGCCCGAGGCCATCCGCCCCGGCGGCCTGAGCGGGCAGCACTGCATGACCATGGACTGGACGGCCACGATGATCGAGGCCGGCGGCGCCACGCCCGACCCGGCCTACCCGCTCGACGGCATCTCGCTGATGCCGGTGCTGCGCGACGCCGGCCACCGCTTCAACCGCCCGCTGCACTGGCGCATGAACCATCGCGGCCAGCGCGCCCTGCGCGAGGGCGACTGGAAGTACCTGCGCGTGGACGGCAACGACTACCTGTTCAACGTGCCCGCCGACGAACGAGAGCGCGCCAACCTCGGCCGGCACGAGCCCGGGCGCCTGGCCCGCATGCGCGACGCCTGGGAGGCCTGGAACGCCGGCATGCCGCCCATCCCCGACGATGCCACGGTGAGCCTGGGGTATTCGGTGAAGGACATGCCGCAGCGCTGATGCCCGGCGCCACTGCGCCAGCGTCGCGCCTTGCAGCGAAGGTGCTCCACCCGCATCGTCTGCTGGCCAGCCGCATGGTCGTCGTGGGCTACACACCGCGTGGCGCGGATCACCAGGTATTCAGCATGAGGAAAGCCAATGACCGCGAGAAAGCCCGCGTCGACCCGCAGTCACCCGCCCGGCGCCCGCGCCGCCGCCAGGCTCGCCTGCAATTGCGCGATCAGCCGCTCGGCCACCAGCTTCACGATGGGCCCGGGCGTGCGCGCCGCATCCACGGCCACGCTGATGCCTTGCGGCTCGGCGCCCTTGTCGCGGATGGGCACGAAGACCAGGCGGCCATCCGCCAGCTCGGGCGCCACGTCCAGCTCTGACGTGAACACCACGTGCCGGCCACCCAGCGCCAGTTGCTTGACCAGTTGCAGCGAGTTGGTCTCGATGTAGTTGCGCGTGCCCTTGAACAGCCAGCCGTACTGCGCCTCCAGAAAGCGCCGGATGGTGATGGCCCGGCTCTGCAAGGCCACCGGGTGCACGGTGGCCTCCTGAAAGCTCACCGTCTTCTGCCGCGCCAGCGGATGGCCGCGCGCCACCACGCAGCCCAGCGGCAGCTCGGCCTTCCACAGCACCAGCAGTTCGCGCCGGGGCGCCAGGTTGAAGATGGCGGCCAGATCGGCCCGGCCGGTGAGCAGCGCGGTCTCGGCGTCGTCGGGCGTGGCGAGTTCGATGGAGAGGCTGACCAGCGGATGCTGCTCGCCCAGCGCGGCCACCAGCGGCGGCAGCACGCTGGTGGCGTGGCTGTCCATGGCGGCCAGCGATACGTGGCCCTGCTGCACGCCCTGCAGGCGCTTGAGCTCGGCCACCACCTGCCGCTCGTCCTGCCGCCAGCGGCGCACCAGCGTGATGATCGCGTCGCCCGAGGGCGTGAGCCGCATGCCGCGCGGCAGCCGCTCGAACAGCGGCACGCCCAGCTCGTCTTCCAGCTGCAGGATCTGCCGGTTGATGGCCGACGCCGCCACGTGCAGCTCGCGCGCCGCCTTCTGGATCGAGCCCGAACGCGCCACCTGATCGGCGTAGCGCAGGCCGGCATGGATGAGGGAATGACGCATGGTTGGCCCCGGAAAGCAGTTGCCCCCAGCATACTGATTTTTCGAATGCAACATTGCCAAAGCAGAGATGGACGGCAATGGTTGCGCTGCCTACGATCCGCTTCCATGACAGCCCGCATCAGCCTCCAGCACCTCAACAGCTGCCCGCCCGAAGCATTCGGCAGCGTGCTGGCCGACATCTGGGAACACGCGCCCTGGGTGGCGCGCAGCGTGGCGGGCCAGCGGCCCTTCCCCGATGCCGATGCGCTGCACGGCGCCATGGTGGCCGTGGTGGCCGCTCTGGGCGAAGACGAGCGCATCGCTTTCTACGCCGGCCACCCCGAGCTGGCCGGCGACGACGCGCGCCGCGGCACCATGACGGCCGCCTCGGTGGATGAACAGGGCGCGCTGGGCCTGGAACACCTGGCCGCGCATGAAGCCCGCCGCTGGGACGAACTCAACCGCGCCTACCGCGAGCGCTTCGGCTTCCCCTTCATCCTCTGCATCCGCCGCCACACGCGCGAATCGGCCCTGCGGGCGTTCGAGCAGCGCCTTCGCAACGACCGCGCGGCCGAGCTGGACAACGCGCTGGCCGAGATCGCCGCCATCACGCGCCTGCGGCTCGATCGCCTGCTCGCCCCCGCCGACGCCGCCAGCGCGCCGTCGGCACCTTCCTTGCTCACGTCGTCCTCGATCCCTTCCTGAATCCTTCTTCCCTGGAGTCGCCACCATGAACACCCGCCGCCTTTCCGTCATCGCCTGCGCCCTGGGCCTGCTGGCCGCTGCCGTGCCCGCCATTGCGCAGGGCAGCTACCCCGACAAGCCGGTCAAAGTCATCGTGGCCCTGCCGGCCGGCGGTGGCGTGGACATGATCGCCCGCGTGGTCGGGCAGAAACTGCAGGTGGCCACGGGCCAGCCCTTCCTGGTGGACAAC
>JAGOCV010000320.1 GCA_017998575.1 Burkholderiaceae bacterium | reverse complement strand
CCACCGAGCGGTGGATGATGCCGTCCTCGATCTGCGCCGATTCCGACGGGTCGGTGCTGGCGTAGATCGGCCAGTCGGGGTTGGTCATGCGGAATTTGGGTGTGGCGCCCAGCGTGTCGAAGTGGGCCTCGAAGTAGGCATCGATGGTGCCCACGTCGCGCCAGTAGCCGTGCTCTTCGTAGTCGGCCGTGCCCGGGATCTCGTTGGTGGCGAAGTCGTAGGCCACCAGTTTGTGGGTGCTGAGCATGCGCGGCAGGATGTGCTTGCCGAAGTCGCTCTCGCCCATCTCGCGCGAGCGCTTGAGCTCTTCGAGCAGCACGTCGGCATTGAAGACGTAGTTGCCCATCGAGGCCAGCGCGTGCGTGCTGCTGCCGGGCATGGGCTGCGTGGTCCTGGGCTTTTCGACGAAGCCGGTGATGCGGTGGCTGTCGTCGATGTCGACGATGCCGAACTGGTCGCATTGCGACAGCGGCACGGGCAGCGTGGCCACGCTGACGGCGGCATTCGTCTTCTCGTGGAACTCGATCATCTGGCGCACGTCCATGCGGTAGATGTGGTCGGCGCCGAACACCACCACCAGGTCGGGCTTGAAGCTCTCGATGAGGTGGATGTTCTGGTAGACCGAATCGGCCGTGCCCTGAAACCATTCCGGCCCGTGGCGCATCTGCGGCGGCACCACCGTCACGAAGTGCTGCGGGATGAAGCGCGTCATCGTCCAGCTGGAGCGGATGTGCTCGATCAGCGACTGGCTCTTGTACTGCACCAGCAGGTAGATCGAATAGATCTCGGAGTTGACCAGGTTGGACAGCACGAAGTCGACGATGCGGTGCTTGCCGTTGAAGGGCACGGCGGGCTTGCACCGCTCGGCCGTGAGGGGGTTGAGGCGCGAGCCTTCGCCCCCGGCCATCACAAAAGCCAGAACGTTCTTGCCGCGACTCATGATGAGGTACTCCTGTGGCCTGTGGTGGACGGATGGTTGACGGGTAGGGATTCGGATTCGGTGGCTGGCGCGGCGGGCTCGGCCACGGCGCGCACATGACGCGGGGCCTCGGGTTCGGGCTCGGCGGCCAGGGCGACGGTGGCCGCGGCATCCACCGCGCCGGGCGCGGGTGCCGTGAACCAGACCACCGCCAGCGGTGGCACGGTGATCTCCAGGCGGAACGGCTGGCCGCCGCATTCGACGAACTGCGCCTGCACGCCGCCCAGGTTGCCCATGCCGCTGCCGCCGTAGTCGGCCGCGTCGCTGTTGAGCACCTCGGTCCACAGCCCCGGCACCGGCACGCCGACGTGCCACTGGGTGAGCGGGCGCGGCGTGAAGTTGCACACGGCCAGCAGCAGCGCGCCTTCGGCCTGCGGATCGCGCGCGCGCCGCAGGAAGGCCAGCACCGTGGGCTCGCCCTGCGCGAGCGCGGCCCAGTCGAAGCCGGCGGGCGAGAAGTCCTGCTGCCACAGCGCGGGCGTGGCGGTGTAGACGCGATTGAGGTCGGCCACCCAGCGGCGCACGCCGCCGTGCAGCTCCTGCGCCATGAGGTGCCAGTCGAGCACGCGCTCGTGGTGCCACTCGCGCGACTGCGCGAACTCGCCACCCATGAACAGCAGCTTCTTGCCGGGGTGCGCCCACATGTAGCCATAGAGCGCGCGCAGGCCGGCGAAGCGCTGCCAGTCGTCGCCGGGCTGGCGCGAGAGCAGGCTGCCCTTGCCGTAGACCACTTCGTCGTGCGAGAGCGGCAGCAGGAAGTTCTCGTTGAACGCGTAGTGCATCGAGAAGCGCAGCTCGCCCTCGTGCCACTTGCGGTGCACGCTGTCGCGCGACACGTAGCGCAGCGTGTCGTTCATCCAGCCCATGTTCCACTTCAGGCCGAAGCCCAGACCGCCTTCGTGCACGGGGCGCGAGACGCCGGGCCACGCCGTGGACTCCTCCGCGATCATGTGCACGTCGGGGAAGGCGCGGTAGACGGCCGTGTCGAGCTGGCGCAGGAACTCCACCGCCTCCAGGTTTTCGTGGCCGCCGTGGATGTTGGGCTTCCACTGGCCGGGCTTGCGCGCGTAGTCCAGATAGAGCATCGACGCGACCGCGTCCACGCGCAGGCCATCGAAGTGGTACTTGTCGAGCCAGAACAGCGCGTTGCCGATGAGGAAGTCGCGCACTTCGCTGCGGCCGTAGTTGAAGACCAGGCTGCTCCACTGCGGATGGAAGCCCTGGCGCGGATCGGCGTGCTCGTAGAGGTGCGTGCCGTCGAAACGGGCCAGGCCGTGCTCGTCAGAAGGAAAGTGCGAGGGCACCCAGTCCAGCAGCACGCCGATGCCGTGCTGGTGCAGCGTGTCCACCAGCGCCATCAGGTCCTGCGGCGTGCCGTAGCGCGCCGTGGGCGCGTAGTAGCCGGTGATCTGGTAGCCCCACGAGCCATAGAACGGATGCTCGGCCACAGGCATCAGCTCCACATGCGTGAAGCCCATGGCCTGGCAGTGCGCGGCCAGCCGCCGGCCCAGCTCGCGGTAGTTGAGCGGCGTGCGATCCTCGTTGCGCTCCCACGAGCCCAGATGCACCTCGTAGATGGACATCGGCGCGTCCAGCGCCTGGCGCGCGGCGCGGCCGGCCATCCAGTCGCCATCGGCCCACGCGTAGTCGAGCGAGCACAGGCGGGACGCAGTGCGCGGCGCCTCTTCGGCGCAGAAGGCCAGCGGGTCGGCCTTGTCGGTGAAGCTGCCGTCGGCGCCTTCGACGCGGAACTTGTAGCACTGGCCCGCCGAGGCGCCGGGCACGAAGGCTTGCCACTGGCCGGAGCCGTCGCCGGCGCGCTGCATGCGGTGCGGCTGCCAGCCGTTGAAGTCGCCCACCACCGCCATCGAGCGCGCATTGGGCGCCCACACGGCGAACCGCGCGCCCTGCTCGCCGGCCTGGCTCTGCAGGTGCGCGCCCAGGCGCAGATACGGCAGGTGCCAGGTTTCGGCGTCGGGTGCGGGCTGCGGTTGCGCCTCGCCACCGGCCATGCCGTGAATGCGGGAGGGTGAGTGGGCAACCATGATCTGCTTTTGTATGAGAGCAGAGTGTGTGTTGCATTGCAGCAGAGGCTTATCGGACGAGGCACGCGCGCCACGTAGTCCGTGGCTGACACGTTGCCGCGTGTGCTACCGATGCACCCCGTCGGTGCCGGCTGCCGCGCGGCGCCCTATCCGAGTGCGAGCTGGAATTGCGCCCCGCAGCCGCCGCACGATGCGACATCCACCGTGCCGCGCGATTCGAAGGCCAGCGGCGCGCGCAGGTCTTCACGCACCCAGCAGCGCGGGCAGTGTTCATGCCCCTCGGCGGGGGTGTAGGCGGCCGTGCGCTGGCGCGCTTCGGGATGGCTGAGGCGGCCGGTGCGCCGTCCGAGTTCGGTGAGCTCGCGCGCGGCCTGCGACGACTTGCCGCTCTGCAGGTCAAGCATGCCGTACTCGAACCGGCACAACTCGAGCCAGGCGATTTGCAGCAGCTCGGCGTGGCGCACGGCCAGCGGGCTGGGCAGCGAGACCGGCTCCTGGAAGCCGGAGATGATGAAGTCGCTCATGAATGCGTACTGCGCCCGGGACGGCGTCGATCGTTGGATCGGCCCGATGCTCGCCGGGCCCGCCCATCTCGCGTGTGGGAGAAGGCCGCGTCGTGGCGCGCGGTGGTTTCGCCGGCGCGGGTTCAGCGGGCCGCGCCGTCCCGGGCGGCGGGCGCCAGCGGGTGGCTGCGTTCGCGCGCGGCGTCAAGGTAGCTGGGGCGGGCGGCGTCGATGCTGCGGCCGTCGGGCAGGTCGAGCGCGCGGCCGGTGGCGCGGATGCTGTCGCCGGTGTGCTCGAAGCGCGCCTCCAGGTCGAAGCCGTCGTCGTAGGCCGTGCCGCTCCAGGTCATGGAGAACAGGCGCGGCAGCTTGAGATCGGCCGTTTCCAGGTGCGGGTGGCGCTGGATGCGCATGTGCACGATCACCGTGCCGTCGTAGCGGTGGATCTCGCCCTGATAGCTCTGCGTGAGATCGGTGCCGACGTACTGGTCGCCCGCGATCAGGCACACGCCGTTGCCCATGACGCCGTCGGAGGTGGTGAAGGTGACGCTGTAGATGCCGTTGCGCATGGGCTGCAGATGCTACCGGCTTCGCCAGGCGGCGGCATCCCTCACATCTGTTACGGCTCGTCATGAAGCTGACCGGGCTGTCCTCCCTAGGATTCTCCGCAGGGACATCCCGTTCAGGTCAGACAACAACGCCAAGCCAGCGCCTGGGCTTCTTCTCTTCTCGTTTCCACACGGCGGGGAGGACGCTGCGCGTGCTGCGTCCGGCCACGCCACCAGCCTGAAAGGACGTCGTCGTGACCGATCCCACCCTGCACC
>JAGOCV010000046.1 GCA_017998575.1 Burkholderiaceae bacterium | reverse complement strand
GCGCTGGCCTGCGCATCGCCTGCGCTCGCGCAGCAGGATGTGTCGCCAACCAGCCTTTATGTGCAGTCGGGAAGCAGCCCGGATGCACCTCGCACCCAGGCGCTCACCATCGGTGGCACGGCGCCCCTGATGCCGGGCCGTGAATTCCTCGGTGCGCGCCTGCACTGGGATGGCTTCGTGAGCCAATGGCGCGGCGACAACGCAGCGGGCGTGCGCACCTCGTATACGCAACTGGGCTTGATGCCCACTGCGCGCTGGCGCTTCGATGAAGGCCGCTCGGCCTGGTTCGCCGATGCGGGCCTGGGCCTGACCTATCTGGACGGTGACTACGCCACGCCGCATCACGCGTTCAGCACGCGCTGGAACTTCACGCAGCGCCTGGCGCTGGGGCGCAATTTCGGCGACCAGGGCCGCCACGAGGTATCGCTGGCGCTGCAGCATTTCTCCAATGCCGGCATCAAGAAGCCGAACCCCGGCGAGAACTTCGTGTCGCTGCGCTACGCCCTGCGGTTCTGAGCGACACCGGCCTCACACTGCACGCACCAGCCCGCCATCCGGCGGGCTTTTTCATGCGCCGCGTCAGCGGCCGGCGGCTGTCGCGGCTCGGGCGGGTGCGGCGCGTTGGCCAGGCACCGCCACTGCATCTGCTGGAGCACCGGCGCCCCTGAGACGATGCGCCCGGGCCTCGGTGATCAGATAGGCCCCCGTGGCCAGCACCAGCGGCAGGATGTAGTACAGCCCACGGTAGGCCAGCAGCGCCGCCAGCAGCGGACCCTGCGGCATATCGCCGGCGAGGAAGGCAAGGAACACCGCTTCGAGCACGCCCAGGCCCGCGGGCACGTGTGTCAGCACGCCCGCCACGGCGGCCACCAGCAGCACGGACAGCACCGTGGGCCACGGGATCTGGCCGCGCAGCAGCACCCAGATCATCAGTGCCATCACCGACCAGTTCAGGCACGACAGCGCCACCTGCAGCAAGGCCATGCGCGGGCCGGGCACTTCGATCCGGTGGCCGCGCAGCGTCCACACATGGCCTGCCTTGAACGCGCATACCAGCACATAGGCCAGGCCCACCGCCAGCAGGCCGGCGCCGGCGGCACGCAGGGCCAGGGTGCCGGCTTCCCAGCCTTGTGGCAGCGCGGGTGGCGCCAGCAGCAGCACGCCGCCGAACAGCCAGGCGTAGCCGATCCAGTTGGTGATCATCGACAGGGTGATCACACGCGTGGTGGTGCCCGGCTCCAGTCCCAGCTTCGAGTAGAGCCGGTAGCGGAAGGCCACGCCGCCCACCATCGCGCCAAGGTTGAGGTTGAAGGCGTAGCTGATGAAGTTGACCAGCACCACGCTGCGCACGGGCAGGCGGTGGCCGGTGTAGTGGCGGCCGGCCAGGTCGTAGCTGCTGAAAATGCCGTAGCTCAGCAGCGCCAGCAGGCCGGCAATGATCAGCACGCCCGGCGGCAGCGCCTGCAGCGCCTGTCCCACTTCAGACCATTCGATGCGGCGCGCACTGACGATCAGCAGGGTGCCGACGCCCAGGAAGAACAGCGCGGTGAGGATGCGCCGCACCCAGGGCCACCACGGTCGGGACGGTCGTTGCACGGCCATGCGCCTTGCTGCGCCCGCGCCTCAGGCCTGCGCCGCCCGCTCGCCGCCAGCCTCTTCGACCACCTGCGCCGGTTGCAGGCGGGGCGTGTGCGCTGGCAGCCAGCGTGCCCACACCGGAAACATGCGCATGGCGTGGAATACGAAGAAGCTGCGCACCACGCGCCAGGCCGCGGGCTCCTCGACGTCGGCTGCATCCACCTGCTTGCAGCTGTGCTGCATCAGGTGCTGAAGCCGCTCGCCCAGCGTCTGGGCGAAGTCGCGATCGCGCAGCATCACGTTGGCCTCGAGGTTGAGCGAGAGCGACAGCGGATCGAGGTTGCTCGATCCCACGGTGGACCACACGCCATCCACCAGCGCCACCTTGCCATGCAGCGGACGCTCGCAGTACTCGTACACCTTCACGCCGGCATGCAGCAGGTGGTGATAGAGCAGTCCGGCCGCCGTCTTGACGATGGGCATGTCGGGCTCTCCCTGCAGGATGAGTCGCACGTCCACGCCGCGGCGTGCGGCGCGCCGCAGCTCGCGGATGAGCCGATAGCCCGGGAAGAAATAGGCGTTGGCGATGATGACCTGCTTGCGCGCCGTCCGGATCGCCGCGCGGTAGTGGCGCTCGATGTCGTCGGTGTGGTGGCGGTTGTCGCGCATGACGAATTGCGCTTCCACCTTGCCGCTCACGGGCAGCAGCGGCATCGGCGCGGGCTTGACCCGGCGGCGCAGCCAGTGGCGGCCTGCGCCGCCCACGGCGATGGCATGCAGCACGAAACGGTGAATGTGCGCCACGATGGGCCCGCGCAGTTCGACCGCGTAGTCCTGCTTGGCCTGCGGGCCGAAATCGGCCAGATGGTCGTGCGAATAGTTGATGCCGCCCACGAAGGCCAGCTCGCCGTCCACCACCACGATCTTGCGGTGCATGCGCCGCAGCACGTTGGTGCGCAGGCCCCAGATGCGCTTGCCCGGATCGAAGACGCGCAGGCGCACGCCCGCATCGGTGAGCCGCTTGATGAAATCCACCGACAGGTCGGGGCTGCCATAGCCGTCCACCATCACGTCGACCTTGGCGCCATTGCGCGCCGCCGTGATGAGGGCCTCGGCCAGCTGCAGGCCCACCTTGTCCTCGAACAGGATGAAGGTTTCCAGGATGACCTCGCGCTTCGCATCGGCGATGGCCTCGAACACACGGGGGAAGAAGCCTTCGCCGTTCTCCAGCAGCTTCACGTCATTGCCGGCTACCCAGTTCATAGGTGGATCTCCGCGCACAGCGGCGCATGGTCCGAGAGATGCGACCACGGCGTGCGCGGCAGCACGCGCGGCGAATGCACGCTGGCGCCGCGCACATAAATGCGGTCGAGCTGCAGCAGCGGCCAGCGCGCGGGGAAGGTGCGGGCGGAATGGCCGTTGGCGCGCTTGAAGACTTCGTGCAGGCCGATCTCGTGCTCCAGCACGTCGTGCGCGCGGCGGCGCCAGTCGTTGAAGTCGCCCGCCACGACCAGAGGAGCGTCGTCGGGCACTTCATCGCGCACCAGATGGCACAGCAGGTGCAGTTGTTCGAGGCGGTGCGATTCCTGCAGGCTCAGGTGCACACAGATGGCGTGCACGTCGCGCAGGCCACCGGGCGTGCGCAACACCGCATGCAGCAGGCCCCGCTTTTCGGGCCCGGCGATGCTGATGTCGTGGTTCCTGTAGTGGACGATCGGAAACTTCGACAGCAAGGCGTTGCCGTGGTGGCCGCTGGGGTACACCGCATTGCGGCCATACGCGTACTGCGGCCACATGGTGTCGGCCAGGAATTCGTAATGGGGCGCCTCGGGCCAGTTGTCCAGGCGGCCGGCGTGGCGCGAATGGGTGCCCAGCACTTCCTGCAGGAACACCACGTCGGCGCTGACGGCGCGAACGGCTTCGCGCAACTCGGGCAGGATGAACTTGCGGTTGAGCGCGGTGAATCCCTTGTGGATGTTCACCGTCATCACGTGCAGCACGCTGGGCGGATGGTCGGCCTGCACGGCCACGGCTTCCTGCGGCACGGCGCGCAGGGCGTCGGCCTGCGTGGTCATGTCTGGCGGCAGTTCTTCCCGGGCGTCGGGGGCATTGGCGGTCATGCCACGATTGTTCGTGCCCGACCTGAACCTGACTGTAGGACGATGCGCACGCCCCGCATCGGACAAGCCCAGCGCACCGCGGCGCTGGCCGCCGACCCGTGAAAAAGGGCGCACCGCCGGCTGGCGATGCGCCCTTGGGGCGCGTAGGGCGCGATGGCGGCAGGTCAGCCGCGGGCCGGACCGTGCTGGCCGGCCGGGCCGTGGCCGCGGGGGCCCTTGCCGCCACGATGGTCACCGTGGCGCGGCGCGCGCAGGGTTTCCAGATCGAACACCTTCTGCTGCGACGGCGAGAGCTGCGCATAGAACGTGCGCGTGGCATCGGCGCGCCTGGCCATGCTGGCGTCACGCTCGGCCTTGAGCTGCTGCATGCGGTCCAGGCGCTGCGGCGTCGTGAGTTTGGCGAAGTCTTCGCGCTGCGGACGCGGGGCGCCTTCGGCGCGTGCCGGCGGCTTCATCGCGGCCGAGAACGTGGTCCAGGCACCTTCCTGCTGCGGCGTGAGCTGCAGGCGGGTCTTGAACTGCTCGGCGCGCTGGGCATGGCGCTCGGCCATGCGCTTGTGCATCTCGGCGCGATCCATCTGATGGCGCGGACCGCCGGCATGGGCGCCTTGCGGGGGCGGCGCGCGGCGCTCGGCGGTGGGCGCCGCGCCGGTGGGGGCGGGCGCGGGCACTTGGGCGACGGCAAAGGCACCAGTGGCGGCCAGCAGGCCGGCAACCACGAGGTTGCGGGCGGAGAAGGGGATGGACTTGACTTGCATGATGTCTGCTTCCTTTCGTTCGGAGCCTGCTGTCCGGGCTTGGGCATCAGGTTGAGTGCAAGTCTGGCGGCGCCATGTATCGGCTCCATGGCCGCGTGAAAAGCGGGTGTAAAGGCCGGTAAACGTCGATGGCGGGCCGCTTTACCGGCCACCCTCCCCCGACGCCACGTGGATCAAGCGGGCCTCGCCGGCAGGCAGCGCCGGCACGTTCCACAGCGCGGCCTGCACGAGTCCCTGTGCCAGCCGGGCACGTTCCTGCCGTGACAGCCCCTGCACGCCGCGCGCCACCCACTGCGCGCGCACCACGTCGATCTGCCCGCGCCGCGCCCAGCGGCTGGCTTCGAGCTCCGGGTTGTGCAGCATGGCCGCCAGCCACACCGCCTGGGCCGGCTGGAGCTTGCGCACCGACGTGCCGAAGTAGTACTGCGCGGCCGCGTGCGCGCCGCACACCGTGCCCGGCCCCCAGGGCGCGTTCTCCAGATAGAGCGCGAGGATGCGTGCCTTGCCCAGCGACTGCTCCATGTCGGCCGCATACAGCAGCTCGCGCAGTTTGCGCGCGGGCGTGCGCTCGGCCCCGGTCACCAGCAGCTTGGCGAGCTGCTGCGACAGCGTGCTGCCCCCGCGCGCGATGCGCTCCGCGCGCTGGTTGGCGTCGAAGGCCGCGCCCAGCTCGGCCAGATCGTAGCCAGGGTGTTCCCAGAAGCGCTGGTCTTCGGCGGCGATGACGGCGCGCGCGAGCCAGCCGCGCGGGTCGATGGGCTGGGCCGGCTGCGGCGCCGGGCAGGCGCTGGCGGCGTTGGCCAGCGCGGCCGTGCCCAGTCCGCTCACGGCCAGGCCTTCCACGCGCGGCATCAGCTGCACTTCGCCGTTGGGCAGGGCCGCGCGCGCACGCAGGGCGAAGCGGCCTTCGATGCGCGCCTGCGCGAGCTCGGGCACGTGGGCGGCGAACAGGGCATAGCCGTCGGCCAGCGGCGTCATCGGGATGTCCAGCGCCAGCCGGATCTGGCGCGCCGACAGCTCGCCCTGCCAGCTGCCGCGCACCACCGATCCCGCGCCGCCGGCCTCCACCAGGCCCTGCAGTTCGTCGAAGTCGCGCTGCACGGTGATGTCGAGCGCGGGCAGCACCAGCGGCTCGTCGCCCAGCCCGCGCAGGCGCAGCGTGCAGGGCGCGCAACGCACGGCCAGTGCCTGGCTGTCTTTGAGCCAGCGCAGATGCAGCGGGCCCGCGCGCGTGCGCCATTGCAGGCCGTCCAGCCGTGGCGCCACCCAGTGCGAGGTGGCCAGCCGCACCAGCGAAGGCACGCCGGCCTCGATCTGCAGCGGGCCCAGGCGCAGCTGCGTGGTCCATTCGCCGGGCAGGGGCGCCAGCAGGGCGCGCAGCACCAGCCAGGCGGCCAGCGGCATCAGCAGCAGCATGAAGGTGACGGCGGCCAGCAGCCGCCAGGGGCGCAGGCGGCGGTTCACAGCGCGGCCCCCGGCGTGCCGGCCTGCGACGGCAGCGGCGTGGCCACCGTGACGGCCTGCCACGGCCCGGCACTGCGGCCGCCCACGGCGGCCCAGTACCAGGCCGAGGTGTCGGTGAACGACTGGCCCTGCGCGTCTTCGATGCGTTCGCACACGCGCTGGCGCAGGCCGCCCTTGGTGGCCTCGAAGCAGCGCCACACGCCTTCGCGCCCGTCCAGCGTGCGGCGTTCGAGCTGCTCGGCCGCGACGCGGTAGCCCAGGCCGCGGTAGCAGTCGGTGGCCGGGTGCAGCATGCGCGTGGGCTGGTGCACGCGGCGCATCACCAGCACCTGGCGGCCGTCAGTGAGGCGGGCCAGCGCGCCGGGGAACTGGGCGGCGAAGCGGCGCTCGACCTCGCCCAGCGCGAGCGGGCGCAGCGGCGCGCCGTCCCATTCGAGCGGCCATTCGGTGGCCGACAGCGTGCGCGGCGTGGCACCGGCTGGCGCAGGCATCAGGTGCACGGCCACGGCGCCCAGCAGGCAGGCGGGCAGCAGCACGGCGCAGGCGGCCTTGAAGGCGACGCGGCGCAGGAACGAGGCCGCAGGGCTGTCGCACGGCGCGTTGGCCGGGATCATCGTCTGGGGAGGCAGGGTGTAAGGCATGGGATTGCGGGGCAGGGGGGTCGTGGGATGCCGTGGCGGTGTCGAATCAGCGCGCGGCGCGGCGATGCATCAGAAGCGCGATGGCCGCGCACAGCGGTGCCAGCGTGAGCAGGCCGACGGCTTCGTGCGCCCAGCCGGGCAAGGCGTGGCCCGCGCCGGCCGCGGCCACCAGCACGGTGTTGCGCAGCACGTTGGCCAGCAGCACCAGTGCGCCCACCAGAGGCAGGCGGGCGATGAAGGCGCGGTCGCCCAGCCGCGCATGCAGGGCCACGGCGCAGGCGGTGAAGTAGCCCAGCCAGGCCATCTGCACGCCCGAGCACGGCGCATCGACGATGACCAGCAGGCCGTCCACGCGCAGGCTGCTGCCCATGCGCTCCACGGTGAAGAAGGGCGACAGCAACCAGCGGCTGGCCTCGGCCGCGATCACGCGCAGCGGAAAGCCCGCGTAGAACTGCAGCGAGGCCAGCAGCGGCAGCGCCAGCACGGCCAGGCCCAACACCGGCAGCGTCGGCAGGCCGTAGGGCAGCCAGGCGGCCAGCGCCGCGGCCACCGCCAGCACGGCGACGAGCGCGCCGGCCAGCGGCGGCAGCAGGTCGGCCGCCAGCAGCACGGTGGCCGTGGTGGCCAGTGCCAGGGCGCACGCCAGCCAGCCGGTGCGCGGCACTGCGCGCAGGCGGCGGCGCTGCGTCACCACCAGGGCGGCCAGCGCACCCAGCGCCAGCAGGCCCAGCGGATCGTCGGAGTGATCGAGCATGCGGCGCGCCATCCAGTGCCAGGCGGGCCAGAGCGCGGCGGCGAAGAGCGCGAGCCAGATCCAGTCGGGCGCGGTGTCCAGGCGCGCGCCCCAGCGCACCAGGCGCGGATGGCGGGCG
This sequence comes from Burkholderiaceae bacterium, assembly GCA_017998575.1. Next base: position 9,922 of record JAGOCV010000046.1, on the reverse strand, counting down.
AGCAGCGATGCGGTGGCCATGGCGGGTTGCCTCCTGCGCGCTCACGACGTGAAGCGTTGCGCGCGCTGGCGGCGGCGGCGGCGCGCGAGCATGGCCAGCATCGACAGCGTGACGGCCATCGCGCCCCAGGCCGCCGGCTCGGGCGTGCCCGGCACCTCGGCGCCCGCGAGCGCGGGCGTGCCGCCCACGGCCAGGTTGCCCACGCCCTGGGGCAGCGGCGAGGGTTGGTCCACGCCCACCGTGCCGGCCGGGTCGGGGTTGCGCACGACGCGGTCCACCGCGAGGAAGCTGGTGTATTGCGTGAGCAGGCTGTGCTCCAGGCCCAGCTTCAGGATGGCGTCGCGCTGCGCGCCGCCGCCATCCAGCGCTTCCTGATCCGACAGTTGCGCGATGCGGTGGCGGGCCCACAGGTGGCGCAGGGCGCTGCCTTGCCCGTCCTGCCGATCCTGCGCGTGGGCGGCCGGTGCGACGATGGGCAGCACCTGGCGATAGGCACCCTCGGCCGCGCGGCCTTCGACCAGCAGCTGCGCGTTGCGGGCGGGCGTGCCGCGCCACTTGCCGTACATCAGCACGGGGCGTTCGGACAGCACGTCGGGCAGCCCGGCGGGCTCGACGTCGTAGACCTGAAGGCCTTCGAAGCGCGCCTTCACCGCCGTGAGCACGGGCGAATCGATCATGCGGCGAAAGCGCAGCGCGGCCAGCTTCGCATCGTCCGGGCGCGTGACGATGAAGGGCTCGCCCATGCCGGCGCGCGCCAGGCCTTCCATGAGGTGGCGGTTGACCGAGCTGCCGATGCCGAAGGCGAACAGGTTGGCCTGGCCGAGCTGCTGGCGCACCAGCGCGAAGGCCTCGGATTCCACGGTGACGTAGCCGTCGGTCACGACGACGATGGTGCGCGAGAGGTCGGCCGGTTTGGCCTCGCCGTACACGCGGCGCAGCGCGGGCATGAGCTCGGTGCCGCCGCCGCCTTCGAGCCGCGACAGCGTGGTCAGCGCGCGGTCGATGTTGGCGCGCGTGGCCGGCACCGAGCGCGGCGCCAGCATGCGGTTGCTGCCCGAGAACAACATCACGTTGAAGGTGTCGGAGGGCCGCAGGTTGCCGATCAGCTCCGAGAGCAGCGTCTTCGCGGTGTCCAGCGGAAAACCGTGCATCGAGCCCGACACGTCGACCACGAACACGTAGTCGCGCGGCGTGATGCGGCTGGCCGGCACGGCGCGCGGCGGCTGCACCATGGCCAGGAAGTAGTTGTCGCCACCGGGCGGGCCGCGATGCAGCAGCACACCCGATTCGATCTGCTCGCCCGCCAGGCGGAAGCCGAGCACGAAGTCGCGGTCGTTGCTGCCGCTGCCCGGCGCGAGTTCGACCGCCGCGCGCGTGGTGTCGCCGGCCTCGCGCTGCACGCGGATGGCATGGGTGGATGAGCTGATCTCCTGCAGGCCCAGCGGCGTGCGCAGCGCGGCGCGCAGCGTGAAGGCCGAGGGCGAGGCCTTGCCCTGCGGCAACACGGGCTGCGCCGTCCAGGGGCGCGCGGCGTGCGTGGCGGAGGGTGCTTCGGACGGCGCTTCGGCCCTCGCCGGTGCACCGGCGTAGCGCGGGCCCACGACGGTGGGGAAGACGAAGCGGTACTCGCCCGCCTCGGGCACCAGCAACTCGGTATAGCGCAGCTCCACCTTCACCTGCTCACCCGGCAGGATGTTGGCCACGTTCATCTGGAACACGTTGGGGCGGTGCTGCTCCAGCAGGGCCGAGGTGCGGCCTTCGCGCCTGGCCGCTTCGTAGTCGATGCGGGCCTGCTGCTTCTCACGGATCTGCGCGGTGATGAGGCGCTCGCCCAGGCGCACGTTCATGCCGTGCACGGCGGCGCGCGTGGAGCCGGGGAAGACGTAGCGCGCCTCCAGCGGCCGGCTGCCCCGGTTGCGGTAGACCTGCGTGACGCGCACGTCGGCGATGGGGCCGGCGATCTCGACCTGCACGTCGGTCGATTCGAGCGGCAGCGCATCTATCGACGGATCGGCGCCCTGGACGAAGAAGTAGGGGCTGGCACCGGTGTCGGGCTGCGCGGCGGCGTGCGCGGGGCGCGTGCTGAGCACGAAGAAGCAGGCGCAGGCCGCGCCCGCGCTGGCCAGCCACAGGCCCTGCGAGATCCAGCGCGACGTGGCGCGCGAGACCGCCTCGGCGCGGCGCAGGTCCTCGTGCCGCGCGTGTCCGCCGTGTGTCTGCCGATGCTGTTGCTGCTGCTCCATGGCCGCCTTCTCCTCGTCTGAGCCGTCCGTGCGAACTTGCACGGGCCTCACTGTCGGCCGCGCGTGCGCACGGGGTAGGAAGGGGGCATGCGGCTTGCGTGAAGCCGGCATGAAGCGCGGCGCGGCGCGCTTCATCGGCTGCGCGCAGGGCGGGGCCAGCATCGGCGGCCTGTTCATCACGAGGAGCGATTGCCGTGTTCCAGAAACTGCGCGATTCGGCGGCGGCCAAGGTGGCCCTGCTGCTGTTCATCCTGCTGCTGCTGTGCCTGCCGCTGGGCCACATCGAGGGCCTGATCCGCGAGCGGGCGGACAGCCGCGACGAAGCCGCGGCCGAGCTGGCACAGACCCACGCCGGCCCGCAGCTGCTGCGCGGCCCGGTGCTGCTGGTGCCGGTGACCGAGCGCTGGAGCGGCGACGTGCGCGATGCCAACGGCAACACGCGCTTCAACGTGCCGCAGACGCTCACGCGCACGCACGTGGTCTTCCCCGAGCGGCTGTCGGTGGAGGGCGCGCTGGCGCCGCAGGAGCGCTACCGCGGGCTGTTCCGCGTGATGTTCTACCGGCTCGACTCCCGGCTCACGGGTGCCTTCGCGCCATTCGATGCCAGGTCCGTCCTGCCACGGCGGCCACAGGCCACGCTCGAATTGGGGACGCCGCGGCTGGCCCTCGTGGTGAGCGACGTGCGGGGCATCGAAGGCCTGCCCGCCATCGCCCTGGCGGGCGAGCGGCTGGCCTTCGACGCACAACTGGGCGGCGCCTCCGGTGTCGACGCCGCCGGGCGCCTGGCCGGCATCCAGGCACCGCTGGCTGGCGCGGCTCTCGTGGCCTGGCGCGAAGGGCGAGCCTTGCCGTTCGACATGGATCTGGCGCTGGTGGGGCAGACGCGTTTCGGCGTGGCGCCGCTGGCGGGCGAGACCACGGCGCACCTGCGCTCGAGCTGGCCGCACCCGGGCTTCGGCGGGCGCTTCCTGGCGGCCGAGCGCACGGTGACGGATGCGGGCTTCGATGCGCGCTGGCGCGTGTCGTCGCTGGTGAGCCAGGCGCCCGCGCAGTTCGCGGCCAGCCTGGATGCGCAGCCCGCGGGCGAGCGCGCGGCGGTGCTGCTGCCCGACGAGGACAGCTTCCACGTCGACATGGTGCAACCGCTCGACGTGTACGCCATGTCGCTGCGCGCCGCGAAGTACGGCGCGCTCTTCATCGCGCTGGTGCTGGCGGCGGCCTTCATGTTCGAGGTGTTCCGCCGGCTGCGCCTGCACCCGGTGCAGTACGGGCTGGTGGGCGCGTCGATCGCGCTGTTCTTCCTGTTGCTGGTGGCGTTGTCGGAGAAGCTCGCGTTCGTGCTGGCCTATGGGCTGTCGGCGGGCGCCAGCGTGGCGCTGCTGGGGCTGTATTTCAGCGCGGTGCTGGGCGGCCTGGCGCGGGGGTGGTCGCTGGCGGCGTACGTGGCGGTGCTGTATGCCGCGCTCTTCGGCCTGCTGGTGTCGGAGAGCAATGCCCTGCTGCTGGGCTCGCTGCTGCTGTTCGGCATGCTGGCTCTCCTGATGCTGCTCACGCGCCGCGTGGACTGGTACCGGTTGCAGGGCCCGGCCGGCGCTACACCGCAGCCGCGCCCAGGCGCCACAGCGACGTGACCTCACGCGCACGCGCCGCGTGCAGCGGATCGTCGGCATCCGTGGCCTTGCCGTGGCGCGGGCGGATGTCGTGGCGCTGGAGCACGGCCAGGCCCGCGGCGGCGATCCAGCCCTGCAGCTCGCCCGGCGCGCGCAGGCCCAGGTGCTCGGCCAGGTCCGACAGGATCAGCCAGCCCTCGCCGCCCTTGGCCAGGTGCGCGGGCAGGCCCGCCAGGAAGCCGCGCGTCATGCGGCTGTCTTCGTCGTAGATGGCGTGCTCGATGGGCGAACTGGCTCGGCCGGGCAGCCACGGCGGGTTGCACACCACGAGGGCCGCGCGGCCGGGCGGGAACAGGTCGGCCTGCAGCAGCTCGACACGGTCGGCCACGGCCAGGCGCGCGAGGTTGTCGGCCGCGCACGCGAGGGCGCGCGGGTCCTGGTCGGTGGCGACGATGCGCGGCACGCCGCGCCGCGCCAGCACGGCGGCCAGCACGCCCGTGCCGGTGCCGATGTCGAAGGCCAGCGGTTGTGTTTGCAGCGCGGCCGTGAGCGCCGCAGGAAGAGGCGCCTGCGCCACCAGATCGATGTACTCGCCGCGCACCGGAGAGAACACGCCGTAGTGCGGATGGATGCGGTTGGCGGGCGGCGAGCCGAGGGCGGGGATTTCCACGCCCTTCTTGCGCCATTCGTGCGCGCCCACCAGGCCCAGCAACTCGCGCAGCGAAACCACCGTGGTGGCGGCGCCATCGGCCGGCCCCCAGGCCTCGGCGATGGCAGGGCGCAGGTCGGGCGCGCGCCGCAGCGCGATGCCGTAGTCGCCGCCCAGCTCGATCAGCACGCGGCCCAGCGTGCGGGCGCGCTGGGCCTGCGCCTGGCGGTGCAGGTGAAAGGTCTGGGCGGGTGGAGCGACTTCGGCCTGTGCTTCGCGCGCGCTGCGGTCACGCGCTTTCCTGGAGGCGCTGCGCGGCGGGCGGTCGATGCGCCGGGCCAGGGCCTGCAGCAGCTGACGCGCGTTCTGGTAGTCACCGCGCCAGAGCAGGCCCGTGCCTTCGCTGGCCAGGCGGTGCGCGGCGTCGGCCGTGAGCGTGTCGTCCACGCACAGCACGCGCTTCGGCGGCGCGGCGCCGCCTTCGGCGCGCCAGCGCGCGCTGCGCGGCGTACCGCCCTCGGTCCATTCGATCTGCATCGGGCGATCTTACGGGGCGCGCCCGGAGCGGCACGGGCCAGCCCGAATCGGTAGAGCACGCGGGGGAATGCCTGGATCTCCATTTCCGATCATTCGATCCGGCATTGGGCTTGTTGGGGGAGTTGTCGCTGAGATTGTTCCGAGCCGGCCGAGACTTTTCGTACCGAAGCGGCGACGCCACGGGGCGATGCACGATGTTCGGCAAACAACATTCGGAGGTCTCGATGCCAGTTCACCCATCCCCTCACCATTGTTCGCCGCGCTTTTCTTCTCGCGGCCCCATCCACCGCCTGCGGCCCGTGATGGCCGCTGTGGTACTGGTCACCAGTGCTGCTGCGCATGCACAGTTCTATGAACTCGGCGCGTTCAATGATGGCGAATCGTGGGCCAGGGCGGTCTCTTCGAATGGCATCGTGGTGGGTGGGACATGGTCCGCCACGGGATCGGGCGCCTTCAGCTGGACCCTGGCGGGCGGCATGGTGGCGCTGGCGCCGCTGGCGGGGGATTGGGCTGCGGAGGCGTATGCCATCAGTGCTTCGGGTACCGTCATCGCGGGCATGAGCTACGGCGACGCAGGACCCATGGCCGTGCGATGGACGAGCGGCGGCGTGTTTGAACTGGGCACGATCAGCGGCAACCCGGGTACTTCCTCCGAAGCGCGGGGCGTGAATGCGCTGGGCGACGTCATCGTGGGGGTTTCCCATGGCGATACCGGGCCGTGGACGGAGCAAGCGTTCCGCTGGTCTGGCGGCTCGATGCAGGGATTGGGTTTCCTCAACGGTGGCGACTATTCCCACGCCCGCGCCGTGAACGCCGCGGGCGATGTCGTGGTGGGTTATGCGTCGGATGCCAATGAAGGATTTGCTGAACGCGCTTTTCGCTGGACAAGCACGGGCGGCATGAAGAGTCTGGGCACGCTTGGGGGCAATTCATCAGGAGCGTATGGCGTGAATGCAGCGGGCGACGTCGTCGTGGGCGTCTCACTCGATGCCAACAACAAGGAAACCGCATTCCGCTGGACCGAGAACGGAATGGAGAGCCTCGGGCTCCTCAACGGCGGGTCGCTATCCCGCGCTTACGCGGTGAGCGACTCGGGCGGCGTGGTGGTCGGCAGCGCCGCCGATGGCGCATCCAACAATCAGTGGCGCGCGGTGGTATGGACCAGTGCGGGCGGGATCCAGTCTGTCGAAGACTGGCTGGCAGCGGCGGGCGTGGCCGTCGGCGCTGGTGCTCAATCGACCAATGAGGCGTACGGAGTCAGCCCGGATGGCAGCACTGTCGTTGGGCAGCTCCAAGACTCGCGAGCCTTCGTTGCCCGCGTCGCCGCGATCGGCAGCGGCATGATCGAGGTAGAGCCATTCAATGCCACGCTGACCGCCGCCGCGCCGATGGCGGTAGGCGCCCTGACGATGTCCGATCTGGTGATGCACGGAGCGCATGGCAACCCGCTGCAGGATTGGCTGGCGCCTTCGCGGACGTGGGGGTTCTCCGCGACGGGCGATCTGGGGCAGGACCGGCGCGGCGCCATGGATGCCAGCGCCGCCCTGGCCGAGATGCGCTGGTCGCGCAGGGTGAGCGAATCGCTTCAGCTCCAGGCGGCGATCGGACGTACCGAGGGGCGGCAACGGCTGCTCCAGGAAGGGCGAGCCGTGGCCACGGGCACCTACGTCCTGCCGGAGCTGCTCTGGCGCATCGGCGCAGGCCCTGTGTATCTGGGCGCGGGCTACTACTACAACCACGGCGACATCGACGTGCGCCGAGGCTATCTGAATGCCGGCAGCCAGGACTTCTCGGCCGGACGCCCGGGCGCCAGCACGCATGAGTTGCGGCTGCGGCTGGACTGGCAGGATGCGGCCCGCGTGGGCGGCGCGGCCCTGACGCCCTACGTGAGCTACACCCACGCGAAGACGCGCGTGGATGCCTACACCGAAGCGGGTGGTGGCTTCCCGGTGCGGTGGGACGAGCGCAGGGACACCTCGCGCATCGTGCGCGCCGGCCTGGATGCCGTGATGCCGCTGGAGGGCGCGCGCAACGCGCGTCTGCTGGGCCGTGTGGAGGCGGCCACCCGCGTGGGCGAACGCACCGCCGGCGCGGCCACGGGCACGGTGCTGGGCCTGAACGACTTCTCCATCGCCGGTCAGGAACAGCGCCGCAGCTGGCTGCGCGCGGGCCTGGGCGGCGAGATGGCGGCCGGTGCCGGCGTGCTGTCGGGCATGCTGCACGCCACCAGCAGCGGCGGCTGGCCTGCAGCCGCGTGGCTCTCGGTCAATTACCGCGTGGCGTTCTGATCGCTAGGGCTTGCGGCTGGGGTGCGCGTGGCAGCGTGCCCTGCGCGCCGGACGGCGCATTGATCATCACCAAACGAAACCAAGTCGGATCAGATCGCAGTTTCGGTGGTGATTTCATGTTTTCCAATCTGGAAAATCGGCGGTTGAAGGATCGGAAAACCAGCGGATTGATGCAACTAAATACTTGGCTGGCGCACGAGTGTCGCCATGGGGGCGGCAGCCGAACCGTGCACCATCGACGAGGCTGCGATGCCGATCCACCGACCCCTGATCTCTTCCATTCCGCCCCACACCTTGCGCCGACTGGCTGCTTCGATCGTGGGCGCCATGCTCGCGGCCACCGGTACGAGTGCGCAGGCCCAGTTCTACGCGCTGGGCGTATTCGACAACGATGACGAATCGGCCGCCAGGGGCGTGTCACCGAACGGTGTGGTGGTCGGCTGGAGCGAAACCGCCACGTTCGACCGTGCCTTCACCTGGACTGCGTCCACAGGCATGCAGCGACTAGAGCCGGTGACCGGCTACACGGGATCGTGGGCCTACGCGGTCAACGCCGCAGGCGATGTGGTCGTCGGCAGCAGCAAGACCGGCAACTTCACCACCTACACGGCCACGCGCTGGGTTTCGGGCGTCGCATCGAGCCTCGGCACGCTCAGCGGCCTGTCCACTGCGTACTCCGAGGCGTATGGCGTGAATGCGGCGGGGGACGTCGTCGTAGGGCGTTCCTACAACGATACGGGCAACGCGAAGTCGCAGGCATTCCGCTGGGTCGGCGGCACGATGTCGGGCCTGGGCTTCCTCAATGGCGGCGACGCATCGTTCGCGCGCGCAGTCAACGCAGCCGGCGACGTGGTGGTGGGTTATGCCACCGACGGTAGCCAGGGCAACAACAACCGGGCCTTCCGCTGGACCAGCAGCACGCCTTCCCTGCAGAGCCTGGGCACGCTGGGTGGCAACACGTCATATGCGTATGGAGTGAATGCCTCGGGCGACGTGGTGGTCGGCTATTCGCCGGACGCGGGGGGCACCGAGACGGCGTTTCGCTGGACGTCGGGCGCCATGGCCAGTCTGGGGTTGCTCAATGGCGGGACGCGCTCGCGCGCTTATGCGGTGAACGCCATGGGGGATGTGGTGGTGGGCAGCGCACGCGATGGTCTGGCGGGCAACGTTTCGCGTGCCTTTCGCTGGCAGGGTGGCGTGATGCAATCCATCGAGCAGTGGCTGGCCAACGCCGGAGTGGCCGTCGACCCGAGTGCGGCCAAGACGGATGTCGCATACGGCGTGAGTGCCGATGGCAGCATCGTCGTCGGCCAGCTCGACGACGACAGCGCCTTCGTGGCGCGTGTCTCGTCGGTGGGTAGCGGCATGATCGATTCGGCGCAGTTCATGCAAACGCTGGCCTCGGCCGCGCCGCTCGCGCTGGTGCCGCTCACGCTCTCCGATCTCGTGATGCACGGTGCGCACGGCAGCCCGTTGCTGGGCTGGCTGGGGTCGCGCCAGTGGAGCTTCTCCGCAACCGGCGACGTGGGCGTAGACCGGCGTGGCGACACCGATGTGACGGCGGGCGTGGCCGAGGTGCGCTGGTCGCGCCGGCTGGGCGACGGCATGCAACTGCAGATCGCACTGGGCCATACCGCCGGGCGGGGGCGGCTGCTGCAGCAGGGTCGCGCGAGCGCCAGCGGCACCTATGTACTGCCCGAGCTGATGTGGAAGATCGGTGGAGGCCCGCTGTTCTTCACGGCCAGCGGCTACTACAACGATGGGGATGTCGACGCGCGCCGGGGTTACCTCAATGCCGGCGCGCAGGACTTCTCCACCGGCCGCGCCGACGCCACCACGCGCGAATGGCGGCTGCGGCTCGACTGGCAGGACGCCGCCACGGTGCGCGGCGCGGGCCTCACGCCCTATGTGAGCTACACGCACTCGACGTCGTCGCTCGGGGCTTACACCGAGAGCGGCGGCGGTTTCCCCGTGCAGTGGGATGCGCGCCGCGAGACGTCGAGGATCGTGCGCGCGGGCGTCGATGGTGTGCTGCCGCTGGCTTCGCCGTCGTCGCGCCTGCTGGGCCGGCTGGAGATGGCGCAACGCGTGGGCGACACGTCGGTGGGCAACGCCAGCGGCACCATCCTGGGCCTGGGCGGCTTCTCTCTGCCGGGCCAGCCCCAGCGCCGCAGCTGGCTGCGCGCGGGCCTGGGCGGCGAGATGGCGGCCGGTGCCGGCGTGCTGTCGGGCATGCTGCACGCCACCAGCAGCGGCGGCTGGCCTGCAGCCGCGTGGCTCTCGGTCAATTACCGCGTGGCGTTCTGATCGCTGCAGGTTGCGATGGGGTTCGCGCGACAGCGCTGGCGTGGCCGCCCTTCTTGCGGTTGGGCGGCCGCGTCGGGCTACAGCAGCTGGCAGGCCTGCTCGAAGGACAGGCGCTTGTTGCGCTCGAACAGCAGGCTGTCGTCGCCCCAGCCCAGGTTGATGAGGAAGTTGGCCTTCCAGCGGCCGTCGGGGAAGAACTCGGCATTCGCCTTGGCCAGATCCACCCCGCTCATCGGCCCGCAGTCCAGGCCCAGCGCGCGCGCCGCGATGATGAAGTAGGCGCCGCCC
>JAGOCV010000319.1 GCA_017998575.1 Burkholderiaceae bacterium | reverse complement strand
CCGTCAATCCGCTGTGGAACTCGGCCAACTGGTTCGAGCGCGAGGCGTTCGACCTGTACGGCATCGTGTTCGAAGGCCACGAAGACCTGCGACGCATCCTGACCGACTACGGTTTCATCGGCCACCCGTTCCGCAAGGACTTCCCGATCTCGGGCCACGTCGAAATGCGCTACGACGCCGAGCAGCGTCGGGTGGTCTACCAGCCCGTGACGATCGAGCCGCGCGAGATCATTCCCCGCGTCATCCGCGAAGACAACTATGGGGAAGGCCTGAACTGACATGGCCGAAATCAAGAACTACACCCTGAACTTCGGTCCGCAGCACCCGGCCGCGCACGGCGTGCTGCGCCTCGTGCTCGAGCTCGACGGCGAAGTCGTGCAGCGCGCCGATCCGCACATCGGCCTGCTGCACCGTGCCACCGAGAAGCTGGCCGAGACGCGCACGTACATCCAGTCGCTGCCCTACATGGACCGGCTCGACTACGTGTCGATGATGTGCAACGAGCACGCCTACTGCCTGGCGGTCGAGAAGCTGCTGGGCCTGGAAGTGCCGCTGCGCGCGCAGTACATCCGCGTGATGTTCTCCGAGATCACCCGCATCCTGAATCACCTGATGTGGCTGGGCTCGCACGGCAACGACTGCGGCAGCTCCACGATGCTGATCTACGCGTTCCGCGAGCGCGAAGACCTGTTCGACGCGTACGAAGCGGTGTCGGGCGCGCGCATGCACGCGGCCTACTTCCGTCCGGGCGGCGTGTACCGCGACCTGCCGGACGCCATGCCTCAGTACAAGGCGAACAAGATCCGCAATGCCCGGGGCATCGCCAAGCTCAACGAGAACCGCCAGGGTTCGCTGCTCGACTTCCTGGAAGACTTCACGCAGCGCTTTCCGAAGCTGATGGACGAGTACCACACGCTGTTCACGGACAACCGGATCTGGAAGCAGCGCACGGTCGGCATCGGCGTGCTCACGCCCGAGCGCGCGATCAACCTCGGCATGACGGGCCCGATGCTGCGCGGCTCGGGCATCGCCTGGGACCTGCGCAAGAAGCAGCCCTACGACGTCTACGACCGCATGGATTTCGACATTCCCGTGGGCAAGACCGGCGACAGCTTCGACCGCTATCTGGTGCGCATGGAAGAGATGGCGCAGTCCAACCGGATCATCCGGCAGTGCATCGACTGGCTGCGCGCCAATCCGGGGCCGGTGATCACGGACAACCACAAGATCGCGCCGCCCGCGCGTGAGGCCATGAAGGCCAACATGGAAGAGCTGATCCACCATTTCAAGCTCTTCACCGAAGGTTTCCACGTGCCGCCGGGCGAGGCCTATGCCGCCGTCGAGCACCCGAAGGGCGAATTCGGCATCTACTTCGTGAGCGATGGTGCGAACAAGCCCTATCGCATGAAAATCCGTCCGCCCGGGTTCGTGCACCTGGCCGCGCTCAACGAGATGACGGTGGGCCACATGCTCGCCGACACCGTGGCCATCATCGGCACGCTGGACATCGTTTTCGGAGAGATTGATCGATGAGCTCGCATCACGCACCTTCCGACGCTGCGCCAGTGCCACCGCTCGCGGCGTCCACGCTTGCCCGCTTCGACCGCGATGTCGCCAAGTACCCGAAAGAGCAGGCCCTGTCGGCCGTGATGGCGTGCCTGGCCATCGTGCAGCAGGAGCATGGCTGGGTCAGCCCGGCGCACGAACGCGAGATCGCGGCGCACCTGGGCGTTGCGCCCATGGCCGTGCACGAGGTCACGACCTTCTACAACATGTACAACCAGCGCCCGGTGGGCAAGTTCAAGCTGGGTGTGTGCACCAACCTGCCGTGCCAGCTGCGCGGCGGCGCCGATGCGTTGCACCACCTCGAGCGCAGGCTCGGCGTGGAAATGGGCGGCACGACGGCCGACGGTCTGTTCACGCTGCAACAGAACGAATGCCTGGGCGCGTGTGCCGACGCGCCGGTGATGCTGGTCAACGACCGCAACATGTGCAGCTTCATGAGCCATGACAAGCTCGACCAGCTGATCGATGCGCTCACGGCCGAAGCCGGCAAGACGGAGGCCCAGTGATGTCGGTCGACAAGATCCTCTCGCAATTCGCGGCCACGGGCCTGCAGACCTGCTTCCACGACCGCCACATCGAGCCGCAGATCTACAAGGACCTCAACGGCAGCAACTGGCGCCTCAAGGACTACGAGGCGCGCGGCGGCTACCAGGCGCTGCGCCGCATCCTCGGTCAGGACGGTTCGCCGCCAGCCGAAGACGGCAGCGTGGGCCTCACGCAGGACCAGGTGATCGCCACACTGAAGGAATCGGCCCTGCGCGGCCGCGGTGGCGCGGGCTTTCCCACGGGCCTCAAGTGGAGCTTCATGCCCCGCCAGTTCCCGGGCCAGAAGTACCTGGTGTGCAATTCCGACGAGGGCGAGCCCGGTACCTGCAAGGACCGCGACATCCTCATGTACAACCCGCACATCGTGATCGAGGGCATGGCCATCGCCGCCTACGCGATGGGCATCTCGGTGGGCTACAACTACATCCACGGCGAGATCTTCGAGGTGTACGAGCGCTTCGAGGAAGCCCTGGAAGAGGCCCGCGCGGCCGGCTATCTGGGCGACAACCTGCTGGGCAGCAAGTTCAGCTTCCAGCTGCACGGCCACCACGGCTTCGGCGCCTACATCTGCGGCGAGGAAACCGCGCTGCTCGAGTCGCTGGAGGGCAAGAAGGGTCAGCCGCGCTTCAAGCCGCCGTTCCCGGCCAGCTTCGGTCTGTACGGCAAGCCGACCACCATCAACAACACGGAAACGTTCGCGGCCGTGCCGTGGATCATCCGCAACGGCGGCGCGGCGTATCTTGCCTGCGGCAAGCCCAACAACGGCGGCACCAAGATCTTCTCGGTGTCCGGCGACGTCGAGAAGCCGGGCAACTACGAAGTCCCGATGGGCACGCCGTTCAGCAAGCTGCTCGAGCTTGCTGGCGGCGTGCGCGCTGGCCGTCAGCTCAAGGCCGTGATCCCGGGCGGCTCGTCGGCCCCGGTGCTGCCGGCCGCCGTGATGATGGAATGCACGATGGACTACGACTCCATCGCCAAGGCGGGCTCCATGCTGGGCTCGGGCGCCGTCATCGTGATGGACGACAGCCGCGACATGGTCGAGAGCCTGCTGCGCCTGTCGTACTTCTACATGCACGAATCGTGCGGCCAGTGCACGCCGTGCCGCGAAGGCACGGGCTGGATGTGGCGCGTGATCGAGCGAATCCAGCACGGGCAGGGCAGGGCAGAAGACCTAGCGCTGCTCAATTCGGTGGCCGACAACATCCAGGGCCGCACCATCTGCGCCCTCGGCGACGCCGCGGCCATGCCGGTGCGCGCCATGATCAAGCACTTCCGCCCCGAATTCGAGGCGAAGATCGCCCGCGCCGCGCAAGACCGCGCCGCAGCAACGCAAGCGCCGAGCGCCTCCTGACCATGATCGAAATCGAACTCGACGGCCGCAAGGTCGAAGTCGCCGAAGGCAGCATGGTGATGCATGCGGCCGAGAAGGCCGGCACCTACATCCCGCACTTCTGCTATCACAAGAAGCTCTCGATCGCCGCCAACTGCCGCATGTGCCTGGTGGACGTCGAGAAGGCGCCCAAGCCCATGCCCGCCTGCGCCACGCCGGTCACGCAGGGCATGATCGTGCGCACCAAGAGCGAGAAGGCCATCAAGGCCCAGCAGTCCGTGATGGAGTTCCTGCTGATCAACCACCCGCTCGACTGCCCCATCTGCGATCAGGGCGGCGAATGCCAGCTGCAGGATCTGGCCGTGGGCTACGGCGGTTCGTCCTCGCGCTACGAGGAAGAAAAGCGGGTGGTGTTCCACAAGGACATCGGCCCGCTCGTCTCGATGGAAGAGATGAGCCGCTGCATCCACTGCACCCGCTGCGTGCGCTTCGGCCAGGAAGTGGCCGGCGTGATGGAGCTGGGCATGTCCAACCGCGGCGAGCATTCCGAGATCGAGTCCTTCCTGGGTGATTCGGTCGACTCCGAGCTGTCGGGCAACATGATCGACATCTGCCCCGTGGGCGCGCTCACCAGCAAGCCGTTCCGCTACAGCGCCCGCACCTGGGAACTGTCGCGCCGCAAATCGGTGAGCCCGCACGACGGCACCGGCGCCAACCTGATCGTGCAGGTCAAGAACCACAAGGTCATGCGCGTGGTGCCGCTGGAGAACGAGGCCGTCAACGAATGCTGGATCGCCGACCGCGACCGCTTCTCCTACGAAGCCGTCAACAGCGAAGATCGCCTCACGCAGCCCATGATCAAGCAGGACGGCCAGTGGCAGACGGTCGACTGGCAGACCGCGCTCGAATACGTGGCCAACGGCCTGCGCAAGATCAAAGCCGACCAC
>JAGOCV010000318.1 GCA_017998575.1 Burkholderiaceae bacterium | reverse complement strand
GTGATGCCCAGGTCGTCGTGGCGGATGGCGGGCGCCTGCCCGGTGATGAGATCGACCAGCAACTGGCCGCTGCCGCACGCCATGGTCCAGCCCAGGGTGCCGTGGCCGGTGTTCAGGTAGAGATTGGCCACCGGCGTCGCGCCGACGACGGGGGTGCCATCCGGCGTCATGGGCCGCAGCCCCGCCCAGAACGAGGCGCCGGCGAGGTCGATGTCGCCGAACAGTTCTGTCGCCACCTTCTCCAGCGTGGCCCGGCGCCTGGGGCGCAGCGCCAGATCGAATCCCGCCAGCTCGGCCATCCCGCCCACGCGCAGTCGTGTGCCCAGTCGCGTGAGGGCGACTTTGTAGGTTTCGTCCAGCACGGTGGAACGCGGGCCGACGGCGGGATCGGCGAGTTCGGCCGTCAGCGAATAGCCCTTCACGGGATAGACCGGCAGATCCCAGCCCAGGCGGCGCAGCAGCGGCCGCGAAAAGCTGCCCAGGGCGATGACGTAGCGGTCGGCGGCCATCCAGTCGCCGCCCACGCGCACGCCGCTCACACCGTCACCGTCGAACGCCAGTTCCGAAATCCGGGTGTCCATCCGAAAGCGCACGCCCAGCATGCGCGCTTCGTCGGCCAGGCGCTCGGTGAACAGCCTGCAGTCGCCCGTCTCGTCGCCCGGCAGGCGCAGTCCGCCAGCCAGATCGACGGATGCCTGGCCGAGGCCGGGCTCGGCCAGCAGCACGCCCGCCCGGTCGAGCAACTCGTGCCGGATGCCGCATTCGCGCAGCACGGCCAGATCGCGCTCTGCCGTGTCGAGCTGCTTGCGCGTGCGGAACAGCTGCAGCGTGCCGCCCGTGCCTTCGTCGTACGAGATGCCCGTGGCCTGCCGCAGCGACTGCAGGCATTGCAGGCTGTAGTGCGACAGACGCATCAATCGCTCCTTGTTGATCGCGTACCGGCTGGCCGTGCACTGGTGCAGCAGTTTCGCCAGCCAGCGCAGCTGGAACAGCGAGCCGTCGGCGCGCACGGCCAGCGGCGCATGGCGCTGCAGCAGCCATCGCACGGCCTTCAGCGGAATGCCCGGCGCGGCCCAGGGTGTCGAGTAACCCGGCGATACCTGGCCCGCATTGGCGAAACTGGTTTCGTGGGCCACGCCGGACTGGCGGTCGATCACCGTGACTTGTGCACCCGAGCGGGCGAGATAGTAGGCAGTGGTGGTGCCGATGACGCCTGCGCCCAGGACGATGACTTTCATGACGTTTGCTCCCTTTTCGGACTGTTCGCAGAATCTAGGCCGACCCGGGCAGTGGAATTCGCCGCGCAAGGGCGAAACGGCAGTGCCTTTCACTGCCCTGTCGAATGTCCATCACCGTCCGCCGCACGTATGCCTGATCTAGACCGCATCGACCGCAAGATCCTCGACCTGTTGCAGCGCCACGCCCGCCTGCCCGTCGCCGAGCTGGCCCGCAGCGTCGGCCTGTCGGCCTCTCCCTGCGCGGAGCGCGTGCGCAGGCTGGAGCGCGAGGGCGTCATCACCGGCTACCACGCGCGCATCGCCCCCGAGGCCCTGGGCCGCACGCTGCTGGTGTTCGCGGAGATCCGGCTGGCCGAGAAGTCGCAGCCCGTGTTCGATCAGGTCCGGCGTGCGCTGGTGCACGTGCCGCAAGTGCTCGAGTGCCACCTGGTCACCGGCGCATTCGACTACCTGCTCAAGGCCCGCGTGCGCGACATGGATGAATACCGCCGCCTGCTGGGATCCCTGCTGGCCCAACTGCCAGTGCGCGCCGAATCGCACAGCTATGTGGTGATGGACGAGCTCAAGGAAACGTCGTTGCTGGAGATCGACCGCTGACGCTGCGCCGACGGCGCGTGGGGTACGCACGGCGCAACTTCCTACAGACCGCGCCCCCGTCCTGCAGCAAGCTGGGGGCCGAGCACGCGGCCCATGCCGTGCCGCGTGCACCGAGGAGCCTGCATCGCATGAACTCGCCCGACCCATCGCGGCCCCGCCACGCCACCCTCTACCGCATGGCCACGAAAGAGCACCTGTGTCCGTTCGGCCTGCGCTCGCTCGATCTGCTCAGGCGCGAGGGATTCACGGTCGATGACCGCCTGCTCGCCACGCGCGCCGAGGTCGATGCGTTCAAGGCCAAGGAAGGCGTGGAGACCACGCCGCAGACCTTCATCGGCAGCCAGCGCATCGGCGGCTGGGACGAGCTGCGCCGCCATCTGGGCCGGCCCGTATCCGAGGCGAGTTCCACCAGCTACACACCGGTGATCGCCGTGTTCGGCCTGGCGGCAGCGCTGGCAATGGCCGCTGCCTGGGCCGCGCGCGATGCCGTGCCGGCCACACGCGCGCTCGAATGGTTCGTGGCCATCGCCATGTGCCTGCTGGCCCTGCTCAAGCTGCGTGATCTGGAAGGCTTCGCCAACGGCTTCCTGGGCTACGACCTGCTGGCGCGCCGCGTGGTGCGCTATGCCTGGGTGTACCCGTTCGCCGAGGCACTGGCCGGTGTGCTCATGGTGGCCGGTGCGCTGCCCTGGCTGTCGGTGCCGGTGGCGCTCTTCATCGGCACGATCGGCGCGGCGTCGGTCATCAAGGCGGTCTACGTCGAGCGGCGCGAGCTGCATTGCGCCTGCGTGGGCGGCGGCAGCCGCGTGCCGCTGGGCGCGGTCTCGCTGATCGAGAACCTCATGATGGTGGCGATGGCCCTGTGGATGGGCTGGCGCGCCTGGGGCTGAGGCCCGCACGGGCGCGGCCCGGCGGGCCTTTGCGTCCGGTAGTAAAGTCCGACGTTCGCGTGGAGACACACACCTTCCCTGGCGAGCCCGTCTGACACCTCACTACCGGATTGCACCCATGACCTACCCCAACACCCAGCTCTTCATCGACGGCCAATGGCAGGACGCTGCCGATGGCCGCACGCTGGCCGTCTTCAATCCCGCCAGCGGCAAGGAAATCGGCCGTGTGGCGCACGCCAGCAAGACCGATCTCGACAAGGCCCTGGCCGCCGCCCAGAAGGGCTTCGAGACCTGGCGCGACATGACTGCCGCCGAGCGCAGCAAGATCATGCGCAAGGCCGCCGCGCTGATGCGCGAGCGCGCCGGCGACATCGGCCGCCTGATCACGCAGGAGCAGGGCAAGCCCGTGGCCGAAGGCAAGGGCGAGGCGCTGGCCGCGGCCGACATCATCGAGTGGTTCGCCGAAGAAGGCTTCCGCATCTACGGCCGCATCGTGCCCTCGCGCGGCGGCCTGCACGTGCGCCAGATGGTGCTCAAGGATCCGGTCGGCCCCGTGGCCGCCTTCACGCCCTGGAACTTCCCCATCAACCAGGTGGTGCGCAAGGTGGCGGCGGCGCTGACGGCCGGCTGCTCCATGCTGGTCAAGGCGCCCGAGGAAACCCCGGCCGGCCCGGCCGCGCTGATCCAGGCCTTCCAGGACGCCGGCATTCCCGATGGCGTGCTGGGCCTGGTCTACGGCAACCCGGCCGAGATCTCCAGCTACCTGATTCCGCATCCCACCATCCGCAAGATCACCTTCACCGGCTCCACGCCCGTGGGCAAGCAGCTGGCCGCGCTGGCCGGCCAGCACATGAAGCGCGTGACGATGGAGCTGGGCGGTCACGCCCCGGTGATCGTCTGCGAGGACGCCGACATCGCACTGGCCGTGAAGGCCGCCGGCGCCGCCAAGTTCCGCAACGCGGGCCAGGTCTGCATCTCGCCCACGCGATTCCTGGTGCACGAGAGCATCGCCAAGGATTTCGCCACTGCCTTCGCCAGGCAGGCGCAGGGCCTCAAGGTGGGCGACGGCCTGGCTGAAGGCACGCAGATGGGCCCGCTGGCCAATCCGCGCCGCCTGACGGCCATGGCCGAGTTCACCAAGGACGCGGTCGAGCGCGGCGCCACGCTGGTGGCCGGCGGCGAGCGCATCGGTGACGCAGGCAACTTCTGGCAGCCCACCATCCTGGCCGACGTGCCGCTCGAAGCCAAGGTGTTCAACGACGAGCCCTTCGGCCCCATGGCCGCCATCCGCCCGTTCAACACGGTGGAGGAAGCCATCGCCGAGGCCAACCGCCTGCCGTTCGGCCTGGCCGGCTATGCCTACACGAAGTCGCTGAAGAACGCCGATCTGCTGGCGCGCCGCGTCGAAGTGGGCATGCTCTGGATCAACCAGCCCGCCACGCCCTCGGCCGAGCTGCCCTTCGGCGGCGTCAAGGACTCGGGCTACGGCTCGGAAGGTGGCCCGGAGGCGGTCGAGGCCTACCTCAACGTGCGCGCGGTGTCGGTCACCAACGTCTGACGCGCGGGTGGCCGTGCCGCCGCGATCGGGCGCGCGGCGCGCGGCACCGTCATCCGCGGGAGAGCCACCAGAGCGCCAGTCCGGCCGCGATGGCCGGCACAGCGAACACCAGCAGCAGGATGGGCGCTTCCTGCTGCACCGTGTAGCCC
>JAGOCV010000045.1 GCA_017998575.1 Burkholderiaceae bacterium | reverse complement strand
ATCCCGGGCGGGCCGGCCGGCAGGTGCCAATTGGCCACCAGGAGGCGCGGGATCATCGGGGGCGGCGGCAACAAGAAGGAAGGAATGCCACGCAGGCGCACCCAGGCCTCCCAGGCGATCATCGCCAGGCAGCCCAGCAGCAGCGGCGCCAGCAGGCGCGGCCACACGGCCGGCGGCAGGCCCAGCACGCGGCGATCGGGCGGCTCGGCAGGCGGCTCGGCCAGGGGGAGTGGTAGGGCGTGGCTCATCGGATCTCCGGTGTCACAGGGTTGCGGGCTCGGACGCGCCGAGGCAGGCTTCGAGCGCTGCACTGGCGCGTTCCCAGTGGGCGGCATAGGCCGGTGTGGTGCGGTAGGCGGGGCCGCGTGGGTACGGGGCGTGGGTGTGCAGCAGATCGGCGATGCGTCCGGGCCGCGCCGCGAGCACCACCACCCGCTGCGACAGGAACACGCTTTCGTACACCGAGTGGGTGACGAACACCACGGTGAACTTCTCGCGCTCCCAGAGCGCGAGCAGGTCGTGGTTCAGCCGCGTGCGCGTGATCTCGTCGAGCGCGGCGAACGGCTCGTCCATCAGCAGCAGGCGCGGTCGCGTGACCAGCGCGCGAGCAATCGATACGCGCATCTTCATGCCGCCCGAGAGTTCGCGCGGATAGGCGTTCTCGAAGCCGCCCAGCCCGACCGATGCGAGCGCCTCGCGCGCGCGCTCGGTTCGCTCGGCCAGCGGTACACCCGCCAGGCGCAGCGGCAACTGCACGTTGGCCAGGGCGGTCGCCCACGGCATGAGGGTGGGCTCCTGGAACACGAAGGACAGGCCGCCATGCAGTGCGTCGCGACCACCCGCCCAATCGATGCGCCCGGTGGTCGGCTCGCCCAGACCGGCGATCAGGCGCAGCAGGGTGCTCTTGCCGCAGCCCGACGGACCGAGCAGCGACACGAACTCGCTCGTGCCGAGGTCGAGGTCGACGTCCGACAGCGCCAGCGTGCCATTGGCATAGCGCTTGCACACCTGCCGCACGCTGACCAGGGGCGTGGCCGGCTCCATCAGAGCACCGCCGCGCGCTTGTTGACGAACTGCGTGGTGTACGCCTTGCGCGGATCGAGCCCCGACGGCAGCGCGCCGACGGCGGCCATCTCGTCGTAGAACGCCTTCCAGCGTGCGTCGGTCATGGCGCCGATGCCGCCGCTGGCCGTGTCGGACGACTCGAGGATGCGCGCCGATCGCATCACGCCGATGGCGTAGGCGATCTTCTCGTCGGTGAGTTCGGGGTTGCCCTTCTTGATGAGTGCGTTGCCCGGCGTGGGGTCGCCGTAGACGTAGCTCTTCCAGCCCCGCGCCGTGGCATCGACGAAGCGCTGCACGACGTCGGGCCGATCGGCCACCATCTTCGGCGAGGCGAGCATGACGTTGCTGTAGTTGCTGTATCCGTGGTCGGCCAGCAGGTGCACCACCGGGGTCATGCCGGCCTTGCGCGCGTCGAACGGCTCGCTGGTGATGAAGCCCTCGCGCGAGATCTGGCTGTCGGCCAGGAAGGTCGCGAGATTGAACGCGTAGGGGCGGATCTGGTCGTCCGACAGGCCGAACTTGGCGCGCAGCCAGGGCCAGTAGGTCGTGCGCCCGATGGGCGACACCAGCACGGGCTTGCCCTTGAGCGCCGCCAGGGTGTCGTGGCCCGTGCCGGGGTGGGACATCATGACGTTGAGCGACTTCTGGCCGAACGCGGCGACGGCGATGCCGGGCAGCCCTTCCTTCACGAAGTTGAGCGGGCGGAAGCTGTCGGTATCGGCGAAGTCGACGCGGCCCGCCATGAAGATCTGCACCACGTTCAGCTGCGGTCCGCCGGGCCGGATTTCGACATCGAGGCCGGCCTCGCGATAGAGGCCTGTGGCCAGCGCCTGATAGAGGCCGCCCTTGTCGGGCTGTGGCAACCAGCCGATCTGGTAGCTGACGGGCGTCAGGGATTGCGCACGTGCTTCGGTCAGGAACGCGGGGGCGAGCAGGGCACCGGCGGCGCCCATGAAACTCCGGCGGGAGAAGTTCTGTGAAGGCATGGATCGATCCTTTATGGAATGCGGGTTGGGCGTGGACTCAGCGGGCGCTCGGACCGGCGCCGTATTGCCAGCCGGTGGTGGGCAATTGCAGGCCGGAGCCTTCCTTGTCGGGGTTGTCGTCGGCATCGAACTTGCCGGGGTTCATCAGGCCGTAGGGATCCATGCTGCGTTTGAACGCCGTATCACCGTCGTCCGTCGCCTTCATGCCGTTTTCCTTCACGAAGAAGGTGTGGTTGTTGGCCACCATGGCGCCGTCCTCCGACATGCCGCGGATCACGCCGGCCACCTGGGCTTCGTCGACGAACGGGTAATAGGGCGAGCCCTGGAAGGCGATGCGGCCGTTGTAGCGCTTGACTTCGAGGTGCATGCCCCCCACGCCCTGGAAGCGCCGCCAGCTGCGCTCGACCGAGGCGAGCAGATCGGGGTCGAGATAGAGCCCGATGTTGTTGACGATCTCGGGACGCTCTCGGTTGACCTGCAGGCGGGCATGGCCCCAGCCGAACTCCCACAGCGGCGCGCCGTACGGCCCCTCACCCTCGCGCGCGCGGACCGTGGTCTGGCCGCCGAAGCTCTTCACCAACGCGTCCAGGGCTTCCACGCTCACAGCCGCGACCATGGTGCGCACCATGCTCCAGCCTTCGCGCCCATGCTCGCGCATGTGCCGCATGTAATTCCAGTTGGGCCACTCGTCGATGGACACGAGCTTCTTGACGATGCCGTCCGATGCAGCGAGTGCGTAGGCGAAGCGGGCGGCGGTCATGAAGTCGGGGAAATTGGTCACGCTCTCCATCCAGGTCCACGCCGGCGCCAGCGGCATCTCGACCTCCGTGATGATGCCGTTGGTGCCATAGGCGTGATGCACGAGGTTGACGTCGTCGCCGCGCAACTCGACCACGCGCGGCGTTTCTTCCACGGAGACCATCTGCAGGCCGAGGATGTTGCCGCGGTCGCGCAGGATGCCCCATTGGCAGCTGCCAATGCCGGCATGTCCCCCGCCCACGTAGCCACCGATGGTGGCGGCGCGCCGGGTGGAAGAGTGCATGCGCAACTCCCAGCCGGTGGGCCGCAGGCTGTCGTCGATCGCCAGCAGGCGCGCACCGGCCTGCGCCCGCACCGTCTGGTCACGTGTCCAGAGCACGGAGGACAGCGCGCTCATGTCCACGATCGCACCGCCCGCCAGCGGAACCCCCTGGCCGAGGTTGCAGGTGCCGGCGCCACGCATCATGAGCGGCATCCGCGCACGTGCTGCGGCGCTGGCGATGCGTACGACGTCCGCGTGGTCGCGCGGACGAACGATCAGGTCGGCGAACTTGTCGGCCGCATCGCGCCGGATGATCGGGCTGAAGGTCATCGACATGTCGCGGCTCTTGCGCCGCACGATGGCCTCGTCGGCCACGACGGGGACGTCACCGATCAGGTCCAGGAACGTTGCTGTATCTTTCATGCGAATTTCCACATTGATGAAATGAAGTGCCCCACGGTGGGGATCGAATGGCATATCCAGTGCCTTGCGCTACATCAAATGCAATCACCGTGCCAATAAGAGAAAATTCACATAAATAAATGATGACAATGACGCCATGGAACTCGAAGACCATCTGTTCTTTCTCTGCACCCAGGTCGTCTACAGGCGCAACAGCCTCATGCAGGAAGTGCTCAGGCCCCTGGATTTGTCCCCGCCGCAGTACCGCATCCTCAGTGCCGTGCTGAGAAAAGGGCCGCTCACGATGCTGGAGCTGGCGCAGTGGACGGCGTTCGAGCGCACCCGGATCACGCACATGCTGCACGCGATGGAGGAGCGGGGTCTGGTGGTCCGCACCAGCCTGGAGCGTGACCGGCGGACTGTTCTGGTGCAGGTGACGGCCGAGGGCTCGGCGCTGTTCCGGCGCGCCAACAAGCTGGTCAACGCCCTGACCGACGAGATCACGGGCGTCAACAGCGAAGAAGAGGTGGAGGCGGCGCGCGCGGCATTGCGCCGCATGCGCCTCAAGCTGATCGAGCTGGGAACGTGATGGCGGCGCAGGCCCGCCGCATCAGGCCGTGGCGCGCACCAGGCGGATGTTGGCCGACAGGCCGCCGCTGCTCGAGTTGGCCAGGTTGAAGGTGCCGCCCATGCGCTGGATGGTCTTGTCCACGATCGACAGGCCCAGGCCGGCGCCGGTGGCCTCGGTACGTGCCTCGTCGCCGCGGAAGAAAGGCTTGGTCAAGTTGGGCAACACCTCGGGCGCGACGCCGGGACCGCGGTCGCGCACCTTGATCATGACCCAGGGGTCGGCCATGCGGGCGGCGATGCTCACGTGTGCCACGCCGTCGTCGGCCGACTTGCCGTAGCGGCGCGCATTTTCGATCAGGTTGGACAGCACGCGGCCCAGTTCCACTTCGTCGGCCATCACCACAAAGGTCTCGGGCAGGTCGACGGTGACCTCGATGTCGGCCTGCTCCTGGACGGCGAAGGTGCAGGCGTCGACCACTTCGCGCAGGTTGACGGGCTTGAGCGCCACATGGTCGGGCCGCGCGTAATCGAGGAACTTGTCGATGATGGCGTCGAGCTGGGAGATGTCGGCGGCCATGTGGGCGCGCGCTGTCTCGTCGCTCACGCTCATCTCCGTTTCAAGCCGCAGGCGCGCCAGCGGTGTGCGCAGGTCATGGGAGATGCCAGCGAGCATCACGGCCCGGTCGTGCTCGATCTTGGCGAGCTGTTCGGCCATGCGGTTGAAGCCGATGTTGACCTCGCGGATCTCGTTGGTGACCGTGCGCTCGTCCAGGCGGCTGGCGCCGAAGTCACCCTCGCGCACGCGGCTGGCCGCGAAGGACAGTTTCTTGAGCGGCCGATTGATCAGGCCCGCGATCACGGCGGCGCCCGCCAGCGACAGCGCCGCCGCAGTGATCAGCCAGATCAGCCACGTGCGGCCGCCGAAGCGGGTGAACCGCGCGGGGTCGACGAGCAGCCAGTAGGCATCGCCGTCGATGACGAAGCCCACCCACAGGCCGGGCTCGCCGTTGACGTTGCTGGCGACCGACGTGTCGCTGCCCAGGCGCTGGATCAGTTCCTCGGTGATGCGGGTGTCGAGCGCGTCGCTGCCGAATGGCTCCCACGTGTCGACCGGCTCGCGCGGCAGGATGCGCACGCCTTCCTGGTCGGCAAGGGTCTTGATGAGGGACACCCGCGTGATGGCATCGGAATAGACCAGCGCCGCGCGCGTGAGGTTGACCAGCGAGGCAAGCTGATGCGCGGTCTGGATGGCGCGCGGTTCGTATTCCAGCGAGCGGAACGTCTGCAACCACGCCATCGTGGAGCTGACCAAAAGCAGCGCCAGCAGGAAGAAGGTGCGCCAGAACAGGCTGACGCCGACCTTGGGCCGCATTTCCAGCGGCGCCGGCATCGTCTCCAGCGGGGCAGGCTGGGTGCCGTCCATCGGCACCGTGTGCTGCATCAGCCCGCGCCGTCCGGCACGAACACGTACCCTACGCCCCACACCGTCTGGCAGAAGCGGGGTGCGGCCGGATCAGCCTCGATCAGCTTGCGCAGGCGGGAGATCTGCACGTCCAGGCTGCGGTCGAATGGCTCGAACTCGCGGCCGCGCGCCAGCAGGGCCAGCTTTTCACGCGACAGCGGCTGGCGCGGATGGCGCACCAGCGCCTTGAGCATGGCGAATTCGCCCGTGGTCAGCGGCAGCTCTTCACCATTCTTCTTCAGCGTGCGGGCGCCCAGATCGAACGTGAAGGGGCCGAAGGTGACCACTTCGTTGTCGGTCGAGGGGGCGCCGGGCGCTTCCTGCGGCGGGCGGCGGCGCAGAACGGCATGCACCCGGGCCAGCAGTTCGCGGGGGTTGAAAGGCTTGCCGAGGTAGTCGTCGGCGCCGACTTCGAGGCCGACGATGCGGTCCACGTCTTCGCCCTTGGCGGTCAGCATGATGATGGGCGTACGGTCGTTGGCGGAGCGCAGGCGCCGGCAGATGGAGAGGCCATCCTCGCCGGGCAGCATGAGGTCGAGCACGATCAGATCGACGGCTTCACGCAACAGAATCCGGTTGAGGGCCTTGCCATCCTCGGCCACCATGACTTCAAATCCTTCCTGGGTGAGGTAGCGGCGCAGCAGATCGCGGATGCGGGCGTCGTCATCCACCACGAGGATCTTGTCGGTGCGGGTCTGGGCTTGGGTCATATCGGGATGCAGCCTGAATTTGTAACAGAGCCGATTCTGACCTGCTCTGCACCGTGATCGCACGCTTTCCCGGCTTGATATGACACTATGTTACATAAGTTGCCCTCCCTCGCAGGGGTCCGGCAGGGATGGTGTGTACTGCACGAATGACGCGCGCGTTGAGGTTTTGCGATGAAGCTTCTGTACCCCTCCCTGATGTGCATGCTGGCCACTGCGCCGGTACTTGCTGCCGACCTGCTGCAACCGCCGGATGCGGGCGATCGCATGCAGCAGCGGCGCGCAGAGTTGCGCCAGGTGATCTCGAATCATGGGGGTCAGCCGGTAGGCACGCCGGACGTGCCGGCTCGCACGCTCAACGAACGCGAGCGTGCAGAACTGCGCGAGCAATTGCGGCGCGAATCCTTGGCCCCGCGCGACATCCGGGACCACCCCGTTCGCCCGCGCGTTTCGCGGCCCTGATACGCCGCGCGCCTCACCCGGCCGCCCGGCCTCGCTCATTTTCCGCATCCGATCTGGCGCGCCTGCTGGCGCGCCATTTCATTGGCGTGGCTGCGCCGCACCCTGTCTTTGACGCTTCTTTTTCGTGAAAAACTGCAAGGAGGACCTGATGATCCGAACCCACCGTACCCTCGCCGCCACCGTGGCCGCCGTTGCCCTGACGATGGGCGCGCATTCCCTGGCCGTGGCACAGACGCCTGTGCTCACCTCTGCGCCGCTGCAGAACGTGGCCCAGCTCTCGGCCAGCGGCACGGTCGAGGTGCAACAGGATCTGTTGACCCTGACGCTGAGCACCACCCGCGAAGGTGCCGATGCCACCGCTGTGCAGAACCAGCTGCGGCAGGCGCTGGAGACCGCCCTTGCGGAAGCACGCCGCGCTGCCGTGCCGGGCCAGCTGGATGTGCGCACGGGCAACTTCAGCCTCTACCCGCGCCACAACAAGGACGGCAAGATCAGCGGCTGGCAGGGCACGACCGAGCTGGTGCTGGAGGGGCGCGATTTCCCGCGCATCGCGGGCACCGCTGGCCGCATCCAGACGCTCACGCTCTCGGGTACCTCGTTCGGCCTGAGCCGCGAGGCGCGCGCCAAGGTGGAGGGCGATGCGCGTGCCGAGGCCATCGAAAGCTTCAAGGCGCAGGCGTCGGCGATCGCCCGCAACTTCGGCTTCTCGTCGTACTCCTTGCGTGAGGTGTCGGTGACGAGCAGCGATGCTGGCGTGCCGCGGCCGCGCGTCATGATGATGGCGATGGAGGCCAAGGCAGCCTCGGATGCGGCTGTCCCGGTCGAGGCCGGCAAGGCCCTGGTGCAAGTCAGCGTGTCGGGCTCTGTGCAGATGCAGTAAGCCCGGGGCGGCAGGCCGCCGGCCGCGCTATTGCGCGACCCAGCCGCCGTCCATGTTCCATGCCACGCCGCGCACGTTGTTTCCGGCGGGCGAGCAGAAGAACACGGCGAGTTCGCCCAGTTCTTCGGGCGTGGTGAACTGCAGCGAGGGTTCCTTCTCGGCAAGCAGGTCACGGCGCGCCTGTTCGACGGCGATGCCTTCGCGGGCCGCGCGGTCGTCGATCTGCTTTTGCACCAGCGGGGTCAGCACCCAGCCGGGGCAGATCGCGTTGCAGGTGACGCCGGTGGTCGCCGTCTCCAGTGCCAGTGCCTTCGTGAAGCCGACGATCCCGTGCTTGGATGCGACATAGGCCGACTTGCCGGCAGAAGCCACGAGTCCGTGCGTCGACGCCACATTGATCACCCGCCCCCAGTTCGCGGCCCGCATGGCCGGGATGGCCAGGCGGCTGGTGTGGAACGCGCTCGTGAGGTTGATGGCGATGATGGCGTCCCACTTCTCGGGCGGGAAATTCTCGACCTGCGCCACGTGCTGGATGCCGGCGTTGTTGACCAGGATGTCGACCCGGCCGAAGCGGCTGGCGGCCGACGCCATCATGTCGGCGATGTCAGCCGGGCGGCTCATGTCGGCGCCGTGATAGGCCACCTGCACGCCCAGCGCTTCGATCTCGGCCTGCGGCGCCTTGGCGTCGCCGAAGCCGTTGAGCACGATGTTCGCGCCCTGGCGCGCCAGCGCCCGTGCGATTCCCAAACCGATACCGCTGGTCGAGCCAGTCACGAGAGCAGTCTTGCCTTTGAGCATGAAGAGGGTTCTCCGGAATGAATTACGATGCTTCGACGCATTCGCGCCAGCCATTATCCAGCCCCCACGCCATGAACCAAGAGCCGCGCCAATCGCATGTTCCATGCCCTGATGCGGCGGGCGGGCACCGCATGGCTTACGTCGAATGGGGAGACCCGGCCAGTTCCCACGTCGTGGTCTGCGTGCATGGCCTGTCGCGTCAGGGGCGGGATTTCGACGTGCTGGCCCGGGCCCTCGTGGATCAGGCGGCGGGCGCCATCCGCGTCGTCTGCCCCGATGTCGTCGGTCGCGGCCGCAGCGACTGGTTGGCCGACCCTTCGGGCTACCAGGTGCCGCAATACGCTGCGGACATGGTGGCGCTGCTGGCGCAACTGCACGCACAGGCGCCCATCGCCACGCTCGACTGGGTAGGCACCAGCATGGGCGGACTCATCGGCATGATCGTGGCCGGCCAGCCCGGTCTGCCTTTGCCGGCGCCGGTGCGCCGGCTGGTGCTCAATGACGTCGGCCCGGCCATCCGCTGGGAGGCCATCGAACGTATTGGCACCTACCTGGGCCAGACCGGCGATTTCGCCAGCGTGCACGAGGCCGCGGCCGCCATGCGAGCGGTCTCTGCCGGTTTCGGTCCGCATACCGATGCCGAGTGGCTCGAACTCTCACGCCCCATGGTGCGGCCGCTGGCCGGGCGGCCGGGCCGCTTCACGCTGCACTACGACCCCGCCATCGGCGTGCCGTTCCGCGCGCTGCGGCGCGAGATGGCCGAGCAGGGCGAGGCGTTGCTCTGGCAGGTGTATGACGGCATCCGTGCGCGTACGCTGCTGCTGCGCGGTGCGCAGTCCGACCTGCTGTCGCGCGAGACGGCGCAAGCCATGGCCAGCCGCGGTCCGCGCGCGTCGCTGATCGAGTTTGGCGGCGTGGGCCACGCACCCACGCTGATTGATGCAGGCCAGGTGAGGGCGGTCACGTCCTTCCTGCTCGAGCCGTGAAGAGTCTGGGCGCCGAGGCGCGACGCGGTGTGCCCGATCTGGTGGCCGCGACAGCACAGAGCCTGCCCGAGCAGGCCCACACCCTGTCGCGTGCCCGTGCGTTTGCCGAGCCGCTGATTTCGGGCGAGACGCTGGGCACGGGCGAGAACACGCTCGACCATGCGGACGCCGTGGCCTCGATCCTGAAGTCCATCGGCGGCTCGGAGGCCATGCAGGCTGCGAGCTACCTCGTCTATGCCTGCCAGCACCTCAACCGGCCGCACGAGATCATCTCCAAGGCCTTCGGCGACAGCTTCGCCGCGCTGGCGCTGGAAACCAACAAGCTGGTCAAGGTGCAGCAACAGGCACGGGAAGCCGAATCGCCCGGCGTGCTGGAAGACCCGCAGGCCCAGACCGAGAACGTGCGCAAGATGCTGCTGGCCTTCTCGCGCGACCTGCGCGTTGTGATGCTGCGCCTGGCTTCGCGCCTGCAGACGTTGCGCTACTACGCCGCCGTGCGGCAGCCGGTGTCTGCGCACGTGGCGCGCGAGTCGCTGCAGGTGTTTGCCCCGCTGGCCAATCGCCTGGGCATCTGGCAGATCAAATGGGAAATGGAAGACCTGGCCTTCCGTTTCCTCGAGCCCGATACCTACAAACAGGTGGCGAAGCTGCTCGACGAGAAGCGTGTCGAACGCGAAGGCTACGTGGAGCAGTTGCGCGCCGGGCTCGAACAGCAACTGCGCGCACAAGGCATCGCCGCCACGGTGCAGGGCCGGCCCAAGCACATCTACAGCATCGTGCGCAAGATGCGCGGCAAGTCGCTCGACTTCGACCAGGTGTTCGACATCCGTGCGCTGCGCGTGGTGGTCCCCGAGATCAACGACTGCTATGCCGCACTGAGCTGGGTGCATCAGCGTTTCACGCTGGTGGGCGAGGAATTCGACGACTACATCGCACGGCCCAAGCCCAACGGCTACCAGTCGTTGCACACCGTGGTGCGCGACGAGGCGGGTCGCCCGATCGAGATCCAGATCCGCACGCAGGCCATGCACGACCATGCCGAGCATGGCGTGGCCGCGCATTGGGCCTACAAGGAAGCCGGTACCAAGGGATACGCCGGTGTATCGGCTGCAGGCGATTACGACGCCAAGATCGCGGTGCTGCGCCAGCTGCTGGCGTGGGAGCGCGACCTCAGCCATTCGACGGCCGGCGAGCTGTTCGACGACCGCATCTACGTGCTGACACCCGACGCCGCAGTGGTCGAGCTGCCCAGGGGCGCGACGGCAGTCGATTTCGCCTACAGCGTGCACACGAGCCTCGGCCACCGTTGCCGTGGGGCGCGCGTGGACGGAGCCATGGTGCCGCTCAATACGCCGCTGCAGAACGGACAGACCGTCGAGATCACGGCGGTCAGGGAAGGCGGGCCCTCCCGCGACTGGCTCAATGCGGACCTGGGCTACCTGGCCAGTCACCGGGCGCGCGCCAAGGTGCGTGCATGGTTCAACGCACAGGCGACAGGCGAGACCGTGGCGCGTGGCCGCGAGGCGGTCGAAAAGCTGCTGCAGCGCGAAGGGCGCACGGCCATGAAGCTCGACGACCTGGCCTCGCAGTTGGGCTTCAAGTCATCGGATGCGCTGTTCGAGGCCGTGGGCAAGGACGAGTTCTCATTGCGGAACATCGAGACCCTGCTGAATCCGCCAGCAGTGGACATCCAGGCCGAGGAGCAGGTGCTGCTGCGCAAGCCGCGTTCGTCGCCGCAGGCCCAGCGTGGCGGCGTGCTGGTGGTCGGCATCGA
The DNA here is from genome assembly GCA_017998575.1 of Burkholderiaceae bacterium. The sequence goes on along the minus strand of JAGOCV010000045.1, from coordinate 6,641 downwards.
TTCGCTGATGACACAGCTGGCGCGCTGCTGCAAGCCGGCGCCCCCCGATCCGATCGCTGGCTTCGTCACGCGGGACAAAGGCGTGAGCGTGCACCGCGCGGACTGCTCCAACTTCCGCGAGATGGCCCGCCGCAGCGCTGGCCGGGTGATCGACGTGGAATGGGGCATTCCCAAGAGCGGGCCGGACGGCGCGCTCTACCCGGTCGACGTTTTCGTCGAGGCCAACGACCGCCAGGGCCTGCTGCGCGACATTTCCGAGCTGTTCGCGCGCGAGAAAATCAACGTGACGGGCGTGCAGACCCAGTCGGTCAAGGGCACGGCCTGGATGACTTTCACGGTGGAAGTGCCCGATGCCGCGCGCGTGGAAGCCGTGCTCGGCGCGGTTCATTCCGTGGCGGGGGTGCGATCGGCGAGGCGGCGCTGAAAACCCTGCTACAATCGCGGGCTCGAACGAATTCAGGCGCGTAGCTCAGCTGGTTAGAGCACCACCTTGACATGGTGGGGGTCGTTGGTTCGAGTCCAATCGCGCCTACCAACTAACCATTGGTATCCGGCCCTCCAGACCTCGGTCTGGAGGGCTTTTCTCATTGGCGGCTCTTCTGCGCGTTGCGGGCGTCGCACTGCTCCTACGGCCGGCACGGCCATTGGCCTACGACGTCCGGCACGGTGCCCGGAACAATTAGCGCCACCTCCTCTTATATGCACGCTGGCGCGCCGCGCCGCCGCGCCATTGCTGTCATTGGACTCATGAGAAAAGGAAAGCTGGCCATGAAATCCGGGACGGCGCTGATCGCCGCCGCGCTCCTTATCGTCGCGGTTCTGCTGGTGCTCAATTTTTCAGCCGGCGAGCAGCACATGCGGCAGAAGCTGCCCCGACTCTATGGGCTGGCCGATCCGCAGTTCCAGCGGGCCATGGGAAGCCTGCTGGGACCGCCCATCGCAGCGGGCAATGCCGTGCAGGAACTGCTCAACGGAGACCAGATCTTCCCGCCGATGCTGGAGGCGATCCGCTCGGCCCGGCGGACCATCACGTTCGAGACCTACATCTACTGGTCCGGTGACATTGGCCGCGCGTTCGCCGAAGCGCTTGCTGAACGGGCGCGGGCCGGTGTGAAGGTGCATGTACTCCTCGATTGGGTGGGCAGCGCGAGCATGGACGAGGCGTTGCTGCACGACATGCAGGCGGCCGGCGTTCAGGTGCGCAAGTTCCACAAGCCGCACTGGTACACGCTCGCCAAGCTCAACAACCGCACCCACCGCAAGCTGCTGGTGGTGGACGGCCGCATCGGTTTCACCGGCGGCGTTGGCATCGCGCCCGAGTGGACCGGCTCGGCGCAGGATGCCAAGCACTGGCGCGATACGCACTTCCGCGTGGAAGGGCCGGTGGTCGCGCAGATGCAGGCCACGTTCCTCGACAACTGGATGAAGGTCGAGGGCGAGACCCTGCATGGCGATGACTACTTTCCTGCGCTGGAGCCGGTAGCGGGTGGAGTCGGCGCGCAGATGTTCTCGAGTTCGCCGGCAGGCGGCAGCGAGAACATGGAGTTGATGTATCACATGGCCATCACGGCGGCCGATCGTTCGATCGATCTCGCGATGGCTTACTTCGTGCCGGATCAGCGCAGCGTGGAGTTGCTGGTCGATGCGATGCGGCGCGGCGTGCGCCTGCGCATCATCGTTCCGGGACCCATCACGGACGCGGAGACGGTGAGGGCCACGTCCAAGGGCATGTGGGGGCCACTGCTCGAGGCGGGAGCGCAGATCTACGAGTTCCAGCCGACGATGTACCACTGCAAGGTGCTGGTGATCGACGGCTTGCTGACGTCAGTGGGCTCGACGAACTTCGATCCGCGCTCGTTCCGCCTCAACGACGAAGCCAACCTCAACGTCTACGACGCCGCCTTCGCTCAGCGCCAGACGCAAGTGTTCGAGGCCGACCTGAAGCGTTCCAGGCAAGTCACTCTGGAGGAGTGGCGCGCCAGGCCGTTGTGGCAGCGGGCGAAGGAGTCGGTGGGCGGGCTGGTGCGCTCGCAGCTCTGAGGGGCCGATCGCTGCTGCAGAACCTTTGGATACGTGTCCACACATCTGGACGCGTCTTGTTTGCTTACGATTTAAGCAAACATCGTTGGGAATCAGCATATGGATTTGAAGTTTCGCGACCGCAAGCAGGTGCGCGAGTTCGCGGCTGCCAACGGCGTGGCCAAACTGGAGGAAGAACTCGACTCCGGCGCGCTCGACTTGCGCAGCACGATTCTGGTCGAGCAGTGGCTCGACGACGAGCCATTGCGCGAGCGGGCCCGTCGCCGGAACCGTCTGGCGCGCGCCTGGGACTGGCTGGCCGCGGCCGTCTGCGTGGCGGCCGTGGGTGGCGTGGGCTTCCTGGTCTGGCTGATGGTGCGCTGACGCTCCCGGCAGGCCCGGTCAGGGCTTCACCTAGGGGACGTGCGCAAGGGGCTCCATAGAATGTGTTGCGGCGCAATAGACAGTTGAGTTGACTGTCGCGTGCCGTCTCCAGGAGCTCACTTCGTGCAAGACAACAAGGCCGCCACCGGCAAGACCACGCAGCGTGTCATCAAGAAGTACCCCAACCGGCGGCTCTACGACACCACCACGTCGTCCTACATCACGCTGGCAGAAGTCCGCCAGCTGGTGATGGGAGGGCAGCCTTTCGTGGTGCGGGATGCGAAGTCTGGCGAAGAACTCACGCGCAGCATCCTCCTGCAGATCATCCTCGAAGAAGAAGCCGGGGGCCAGCCGATGTTCTCAGAGGCAGTGCTCGCCAACATCATCCGCTTCTACGGCCATGCCATGCAGGGCTTCATGGGCACGTACCTCGAGCGCAACGTCCAGGCCATGATGGACATGCAAAATCGCCTGGCAGAGCAGTCGCCCGGCGTCACGCCAGAGATGTGGGCCCAGTTCATGAACATGCAGACGCCGCTGATGCAGGGCGTGATGGGCAATTACGTCGAGCAATCCAGGAACATGTTCGTACAGATGCAGGACCAGATGCAGAAGCAGACCGAGCAGATGATGGAGGCCTTCGGCATCAAACGCTGAGGGTCGCCCGTGGTTTGCCGGCGGGCGGGCCGGCTTTGCTGGGACAATACCGTCCATGAGTGAACTTGCCACCCCCACGAAGACGGCCGCCGAAGCGCCGCGGGTAGGTTTCGTGAGTCTGGGCTGCCCCAAGGCCCTGACCGATTCCGAACTGATCCTGACGCAGTTGAGCGCCGAGGGATACCAGACGTCCAAGACCTTCGAAGGCGCGGACCTCGTCATCGTCAACACCTGCGGTTTCATCGACGATGCCGTCCGCGAAAGCCTCGACACCATCGGCGAGGCGCTGGCCGCCAACGGCCGCGTGATCGTCACCGGCTGCCTGGGCGCGCGCGCGGGCGAATCCGGCGGAAACCTGGTGCAGCAGATGCATCCGAGCGTGCTGGCCGTGACCGGTCCGCATGCCACGCAGGAGGTGATGGACGCCGTTCACAACCATCTGCCCAAGCCGCACGATCCGTTTGTCGACCTGATTCCCGGTGGCTTCGGCGAGGCGGGCGTGAAGCTCACACCGCGCCATTACGCCTACCTCAAGATCAGCGAAGGCTGCAATCACCGCTGCACCTTCTGCATCATCCCCTCGATGCGCGGCGACCTGGTGTCGCGGCCCGTGGGTGACGTGCTCAAGGAGGCACGGGCGCTGTTCGAGGGTGGCGTGAAGGAGTTGCTGGTGATCAGCCAGGACACCTCGGCCTACGGCGTCGACGTGAAGTACCGCACGGGTTTCTGGGACGGCAAGCCGGTCAAGACGCGCATGCTGGATCTGGTGCAGACCTTGGGTGATCTGGCCGAGCCGTATGGCGCCTGGGTTCGTCTGCACTATGTGTACCCGTATCCGAGCGTGGACGACGTGATCCCGTACATGGCCAGCGGCCGTGTACTGCCCTATCTGGACGTGCCGTTCCAGCACAGCCACCCCGACGTACTTCGGCGCATGAAGCGGCCGGCCAGTGGCGAAAGGAATCTGGAGCGGATCGCGCGCTGGCGCGAAGCCTGTCCCGAGCTGGTGATCCGCAGTACCTTCATCGCTGGCTTTCCGGGCGAGACCGAGGCGGAGTTCCAGCACCTGCTCGACTTCATGCGCGAAGCGGGTGTCGACCGTGCGGGCTGCTTCGCCTACAGCCCCGTCGAGGGTGCAGCAGCCAACGAAATACCGGGGATGCTTCCCGCTGAAGTGCGCGAGGAACGCCGCGCGCGTTTCATGGCGGTGACCGAGGAAGTCTCGGCCGCGCGGCTGCATCGCCGTATCGGTGCAACGATGCAGGTGCTGGTGGACAGCGCCCCGGCCTTGGGCCGCAAGGGTGGGGTGGGTCGCAGCTATGCGGATGCGCCCGAAATCGACGGCGTGGTGCGGCTGCTGCCGCCCGAGAAGATCAGCAAGACGCTGAAGGTGGGCGAGTTCACCCGTGCGCGCATCGTGGGCACCGAAGGCCACGACCTGATCGGGGTGCCGATCTGACGGCGCATCGCCACGGGCTCGCCACGGCCTTCGCGAAGGCCATCGTGGCAGCAGTGCAAGCTGTGCGGGAAACGACGCGCGCCGCTGCGCAGGCGCCCGCCCAAAAGAAAAGCCACCGCATCGCTGCAGTGGCTTCAATTACCAATAAACTTGGTGCCCAGGAGAGGACTCGAACCTCCACGATGTTACTCGCTAGTACCTGAAACTAGTGCGTCTACCAATTCCGCCACCTGGGCCAACCGGTTGCATTGCTGCAGCCGGTATCGATTTCAGGAAAGAAAGAGATTCTATCATCAAAACAAACAAGATCGCAACAAGCCTGCTCGACGAAGTCGAGGGTTCCGTCCAGGGCCACCGTGATGGCCATGGCTTCCTGCAGCGCGACGACGGTGACGCCGACGTCTACCTGCCGCCCAACGAGATGCGTGCCGTGCTGCACAAGGATCGCGTCAAGGTGCGCATCGTGCGGCAGGACCGTCGCGGCCGCCCCGAAGGGCGTGTGGTCGAGATCGTCGAGCGCCCTGAGCATCCGATCATCGGCCGCCTGCTGCAGGAAAGCGGTGTGTGGCTCGTCGCACCCGAGGACAAACGCTATGGCCAGGACGTCCTGATTCCCAAGGGCGCGACGGGCCCTGCCAAGCCGGGCGAGGTCGTCGTGGTCGAGCTGACGGAGCCGCCCAGCCTGTACGGCCAGCCCGTGGGCCGCGTGAAGGAAGTGCTGGGCCAGGTCGACGATCCGGGCATGGAGATCGAGATCGCCGTGCGCAAGTACGGCGTGCCCCACGAGTTCTCGCCTGCCTGCATCGCGCAGGCACGCGCGCTACCCGACAAGGTGCGTGCCGCCGACCGCAAGCAGCGTGTCGATCTGACGGATGTTCCGCTGGTCACCATCGACGGTGAGGATGCGCGCGACTTCGACGATGCCGTCTATTGCGAGCCCGCGCGCGTGGGCCGCGGCAAAGGCTGGCGGCTGCTGGTCGCGATCGCCGACGTGAGCCACTACGTCGAGACCGGATCGGCCCTCGACATCGATGCCTACGATCGCGCCACGAGCGTGTACTTCCCGCGCCGCGTGATCCCCATGCTGCCGGAGAAGCTGTCAAACGGCCTGTGCTCGCTCAACCCCGAAGTGGAGCGCCTGTGCATGGTGTGCGACATGCTCGTCACCGCCAAGGGTGAGGTGCATGCCTACCAGTTCTACCCGGCGGTGATGTGGAGCCATGCACGTTTCACCTACACCGAGGTCGCGGCCATCCTGGCGAACACGCGCGGTCCCGAGGCGGTGCGACGCAAGGATCTCGTGCCGCACCTGATCAACCTGCACGACGTGTATCGCGCACTGCTGGCTGCGCGTGGCCAGCGCGGAGCCATCGACTTCGACACTGTCGAGACGCAAATCGTCTGCGACGAGAACGGCCGCATCGAGAAGATCGTGCCGCGCGTGCGGAACGATGCCCACCGGCTGATCGAAGAGGCGATGTTGGCGGCCAACGTGTGCTCGGCGGATTTCATCGCGCAGAGCAAGCACCCTGGCCTCTACCGCGTGCACGAAGGCCCCACGCCGGAAAAGAAGGAGATCCTGCGCAACTACCTGCGGGCGGTCGGCGTGAACCTCACGGTCAGCGACGAGCCGTCGCCCGGCGAGTTCCAGGCCATCGCCCAGGCCACCAAGGAGCGGCCCGACGCCCAGCAGATCCACTCGATGCTGCTGCGCTCGATGCAGCAGGCCATCTACACGCCGATCAACAGTGGTCACTTCGGCCTGGCGTATGAGGCCTACACGCACTTCACCAGCCCGATCCGCCGTTATCCCGACCTGCTGGTACACCGCGTGATCAAGGCAATCCTCGCTCACCGGAAGTACGAGCTGCCCGCACTGCCCACGCCTGGCGAAGCGCATGCCAAGCTGGCGCGGCGCCTGGCGTCGCGCGTACCGGCTCCCACGCAGAAACCCAAGAAGGCCAGCGCCGAGCAACAGGCGTGGCAGGCCGCGGGCCTGCACTGCAGCGCCAACGAGCGGCGCGCCGACGAGGCCAGCCGCGACGTCGAAGCCTGGCTGAAGTGCAAATACATGCGCGAGCACCTGGGCGAGGAATACGGCGGCGTGGTCACGGCCGAGACG
>JAGOCV010000317.1 GCA_017998575.1 Burkholderiaceae bacterium | reverse complement strand
GTCGAAATGCAGGGCCAGATCGACCAGGTACTCCACCTTGCGCGCCGACAGGCCGGCCGCGCGCATATCGTCGACCTTGAGCTTGAGCACCGCCGAGGGCGTGAGGCGGCGCGGCAGCTCGATGAAACGATCCCATACCGTCTGCGCGGCCTTCACCGAGATCTGCTGGCCCACGATGCTGCGCGCCAGCGTGGTGAAGGCATCGCCACGCGACTTCAGGCAGGCATCGCCGAACTGCGGGATCAGGCGCTTCATCACCCGATCCTTTTTCATGAGGTGCCGGCAGGCCTCTTCCCAGTACGGCGGCACCACGGCACGGACGGCCGATTCTTTTGCCATCAGCCACGCTCCCAGGTGGTGCCCGTGGGCGAATCCTTGAGCACGATGCCCTGCGCGGCGAGCTCGTCGCGGATGCGGTCAGCGCCGGCGAAGTCGCGCGAACGCTTGGCCTCGGCACGTTGCTCGATCTTCTGCCGGATCGCCGCCTCGTCCACGTCGCCGCCACCTTGCAGGAAGGCCTTCGGGTCGCCTTGCAGCAGCCCCAGGCAGCCGCCCAGCGCACGCAGCAGCGCAGCCAGCTCGGGCGAGCGCGAACGGTTGACTTCGCCAGCCAGATCGAACAGCACGGCCACGGCCTCGGGCGTGCCGAAGTCCTCGTTCATGGCTGCCTGGAAACGCGCCGCGTGCGGCTGGCTCCAGTCGATGGCGACGGGCGGTGCGGGGCGCACGCTGTCGAGCGCGGTGTACAGGCGCTTGAGCGAGGCGCGCGCGTCGTTCAGGTGCACGTCGCTGTAGTTGAGCGGGCTGCGGTAGTGCGCGCGCACGACGAAGAAGCGGATGGTTTCGGCGTCGAATACCTTGAGCACGTCGCGGATCGTGAAGAAGTTGCCCAGGCTCTTGGACATCTTCTCGTTGTCGACGTTGATGAAGCCGTTGTGCATCCACGTGCGCGCGAACGCGCGCCCGCTGGCGCCTTCGCTCTGCGCGATTTCGTTCTCGTGGTGGGGGAACTGCAGGTCGGCACCGCCGCCGTGGATGTCGAAGCTCTCGCCCAGCAGCTCACAGCCCATGGCCGAGCACTCGATGTGCCAGCCGGGGCGGCCAGGGCCGAAGTCGCTGCGCCACTTGACCTCGTCGGGCTCGCTCTCCTTGGCGCTCTTCCAGAGCACGAAGTCGAGCGGGTCTTCCTTGCCATCGAGGACGGCCACGCGCTCGCCGGCATGCAACTCGTCGAGAGACTTGCCCGAGAGCTTGCCGTAGCCGGCGAATTTGCGCACGGCGAAATTCACATCGCCACCAGGCGCGCGATAGGCCAGCCCCTTCTGCTCCAGCGTCGCGATCATGCGCAGCATCTGCGGCACGAACTCTGTGGCACGCGGCTCGTGCGTGGGTCGCTCGACGCCCAGCGCGTCGGCGTCCTGGTGCAGCGCATGCACCATGCGCGTGGTGAGCGAACGGATGCTCTCGCCGTTCTCGACCGCACGACGGATGATCTTGTCGTCGATGTCGGTGACGTTGCGCACGTAGGTGACGCGCAAGCCGCTGGCGCGCAGCCAGCGCTGGACCACGTCGAAGGCGATCATCGAGCGCGCATGGCCCAGGTGGCAGTAGTCGTACACCGTCATGCCGCAGACATACATGCGGACGTGGCCGGGTTCGAGGGGCGCAAAGGCTTCCAGCTCACGCGACAGCGTGTTGTAGATGCGCAAGGTCATGAAATGGGGAGTCGTCGGATGGGAGCGGGACGCCAAGCAGTGCTCAGATACTTCGCCCGGATCGATGATTGCCAAGGGTGGAAAGCGGGCTTTTTCCGACGGTGGCCCAGCCACCCCTCGGCTACAATCGCCCGCAGTATAAAGCCCTGCGTTCGGGCTTGCCACCGCGCCCCGGCGCGCTTTTCGCCACGGCACCAGAGGCCATCATGATGCACGCGAGCACCACCCTCTCCTTCCGCCCCCGCCTGATTCCGGGTCTGGCCGCCAGCGCTGCCCTCGCCCTCGTACTGGCGCTGTCGGCCGTCTCCGCGCGCGCCGATGACTACGGCGACGTGAACCAGCTTCTCAAGACCGGCAAGTATTCCGAAGCCCTGAACAAGGCCGACCTGTATCTGGCGAACAAGCCGCGCGACCCGCAGATGCGCTTCCTCAAGGGCGTGATCCTCACCGATCTGGGCCGCCCCGCCGACGCCACCGCGGTGCTTCTGGCGCTCACGCAGGAATATCCCGAACTGCCCGAGCCGCACAACAACCTCGCGGCGCTCTATGCCCAGCAGGGCCAATACGACAAGGCACGGGGTTCTCTCGAGATGGCCGTGCGAATCAACCCCGGCTACGCGATCGCGCACGAGAATCTGGGCGACGTCTACGCACGGCTGGCCGGCCAGTCGTATGCGCGTGCGCTGCAACTCGATGGCGCCAGCACCAGTGCCAACGCCAAGCTCACGCAGGTGCGCGCGATGCTCTCGCCACCCGCGACTGCCACGCGCCGCTGACTCCGGGCCGGCCGGCCTGGCTGGCCCTCGACCCAGGCCGTGTCCGACGACGGCGGCCATCCGTTCCACCCGCACAGAAGGCATCTTCCATGACTTCACGCTTTTCCTTCACTGCCCTGCCGTTGCGCCGCCGCTGGCTCGCCGGCCTCGCATTTGCCTGCGCCCTGCCCACCGTCGCCGTGGCACAGACGGCGGCCACGCCGCCGCGCGTCAAGCTCACCACCACGGCAGGCGACATCGTGGTCGAGGTCTACCCGGACAAGGCGCCCAAGACGGTGGCCAATTTCCTCCAGTATGTGAACGACAAGCACTACGACGGCACGGTCTTCCACCGCGTCATCGACAACTTCATGGTGCAAGGCGGCGGCTACGACACCAAGTACGCCGAACGCAAGACGCGCCCGCCCGTTGCGCACGAGGGCCGTGAGGCCTTGGCGGGCGGCCTGCGCAATGAGGTCGGCACGCTGGCCATGGCCCGCACCAACGACCCGCAGTCGGCCACGGCACAGTTCTTCATCAACGTGAAGGACAACGCCTTCCTCGATGCGACGCCGATCCCGCCCGGCGATCCGGTGCCGCGCTTCGAGTACCAGGGCCGCGTCTACACCAATGTGAAGCGCGCCGACCTGCTCGCCTCGCCCCAGCTCTACGGCTACACGGTGTTCGGCCGCGTGGTCACGGGCATGGAAGTGGTCAACCGCATCAAGGGCATGCCCACCGGCGCGGGCGGCCCCTTCCCCTCCGACGTGCCGCGCACGCCCGTCGTCATCCAGTCGGCCACCGTGCTGAAGTGAACCCCGCTAGACAAGGAAAAGCATCCATGAGCAACCCGAAAGTCGAACTGCACATCAAGGACCACGGCGTCATCACGCTCGAGCTCGACGCCGCGAAGGCGCCCAAGACGGTCGAAAACTTCCTGGCCTACGTGAACAAGGGCCACTACGACAACACCATCTTCCATCGTGTGATCCCCGGCTTCATGGTCCAGGGCGGCGGCTTCGAGCCCGGGATGAAGCAAAAGCCGACCGACGCGCCGATCGAGAACGAAGCCAACAACGGCCTCAAGAACGACAACTACACCGTGGCCATGGCCCGCACGCAGGCGCCGCATTCGGCCAGCGCGCAGTTCTTCATCAACGTGGCCGACAACGCCTTCCTCAACCACACCGCACCCTCCATGCAGGGTTGGGGCTACGCGGTGTTCGGCAAGGTGGTTTCGGGCGCCGAGGTGGTTGACAAGATCAAGGCCGTGAAGACTTCGCGCAACGGTTTCCATGACGACGTGCCGAAGGAAGACGTCGTCATCGAGAAGGCCGTCGCGATCTGATCGCCTGATGGCCCGAGCCTGCGAGCACAGACGACGCACCGCATGTCGCCCTCGCCGGCCCTTCCACCCGCGGCCCGCCTGGCTGCGCCCGCGCACTGGCGGCGGGTGGACTTCATCTCCGACCTGCACCTCGACCCGCGCGAGCCGGAAACGGCGCAGGCCTTCCGGCGCTACCTCGCCACGGCCGATGCCGACGCCCTCTTCATCCTCGGCGATCTGTTCGAAGTCTGGATAGGCGACGACGCCGCATCGCCGGACAGCTTCGAGCACGAATGCGGCCAGTGGCTGCATGCCGCATCGCAACGCGCGCCGGTCTTCTTCATGCATGGCAACCGCGACTTCCTGCTGGGCGAGGCCTTCGCGCGCCAGGCGGGCCTGACGCTGCTGGCCGACCCCACCGTGCTCGACTTCGGCGGCCAGGCCTGGATGCTCTCGCATGGTGACGCGCTGTGTGTGGACGACATCGACTACATGGCGTTCCGCGAGCGCGTGCGCACGCCTGCGTGGCAGGGCTACTTCCTCGGCCAGCCGCTGGAGCAGCGCCGCGCCTTCGCGCGCAGCGCACGCGCACAGAGCGAGGCGCGCAAGCGCGAACCCGGCACGGTGTATGCCGATGCCGACGCC
>JAGOCV010000316.1 GCA_017998575.1 Burkholderiaceae bacterium | reverse complement strand
GGGGGTGGTCCGATCTGACTGCATATCACTTCCTCACTGAAAACTTCATCATGGCGTCGACCGCGCCATCACCGCATCGCGGGCATTGAGGCGCGGCTCGCGCAGCCACAGGCAGAGCGCAGCACCCACGATCAACAAAAGCCCCAGCGCCGTGCGCGGGAGCGACATATCATGCCCCAGGCCTGCCGCCCAGAAGAGCGGCACCGTGAAGGCAATTTGTAAATACGCGAAGGGTGCCGAAATACTCACGGGCGCGGCGGCGGCGGAGCGGTCCAGGGCGAACAGGGTCACATAACCCAGCAGGCCGATGGCCACCATGACAAGCAGGTCCGGCAGCGACGGCATGATCCAGAGCCCGGGCATGGCGGGCGTGAGCGCCACGAACACGCCGGCGGCGGTGTAGAACAGGTTGGTGCGGGTGGTTTCGGTGCGCAGCGAGCGCGTCATCACCACATAGACGCTGAAGCACAGCGCCATGCCCAGGGGGTAGATCAGCAAGGCAGGCCCGGGCAGCCCATGCAGGCCGTTGACCAGCAGGCCGCCCACGCAGGCCACGCCGGTGGCCACCCAGACCAGCAGCGGCACGCGGTCCTGCAGGAACACCCAGGCCAGGCCAAGGATGAGCAAGGGGCTGATCCAGAAGATGGTCATGACCGCGTGCCCCGACACCCCCATCTGCATGCCGATCACCCAGGACGCGGGCATGCCCAGCATCAGCAGCGAGCGCGCCACATGGAACACCGGGCGTTGTGTCTGCCAGAGCGAGGCCGGCTCGCGCCATCCCCACAGCGCCAGCATCAGCGCCAGGTGCACGGCATAGCGCGTCCAGACCACCTGGTAGGGCGAGTAATGGCGCAGCACGTTCGCCGCCATGGCCTCGATCCCCGCCCACAGGAAGACGAAGACCAGCATCAGCAGGATGGCGCGGCGGTTGGCAGTCATGTCAGTCCAGGCCCGCGTGGCCGGTGTCAGCCAAGAGCGAAGTCATGTGCCACGAAGACCCGCGCCGACGGCGGCGCAGCGCGAGCCATGCCCCCGCCGCGAGCACCACCACGCCCACGGCGATCAGGCCGGGCACGGGATGCCGCGCCACCCAGGCGAATGCCAGCGTGAACCCGATCTGCAGGTACAGCAGCGGCGCGGTGCGCGAGATCGGCGCCACGGCGGTCAGCCGCTCCAGCGCCAGCAGCGCCCCCAGACCCAGCACCGCCACGCCGGCCAGCAGCAGCAGGTCGGGCGCGCTCGGCGTCACCCAGCCCGAGGGCATCAGCGGCAACAGCAACAGGCAGGCGCCCAGGCCGGTGTAGAACAGGTTGACCCGCGTCGGCTCGGCGTGCAGCAGGCGCGTCATCACCACGTACACGCTGAAGCAGGCGGCCATGGCCACCGGGAACACCAGCAGCTCCGGGCGCGGCAGCGCGTGCGGGCCCAGCAGCAGGAACACGCCGACGCTGGCCGCGGCCCCGAAACCGAACAGCCGCAGTGGCACGCGCTCCCGCAGCACCACGCGGGACAGGGCCAGGATCATCAAGGGTGCGATCCAGAACACGGCCAGGAAGGTGATCGGCGCCAGACCGCGCGCCACCCCCAGCGACCAGCAGGCGGGCATGCCGACCATCATGGCGGCGCGGAACAGCTGCGACACCGGTCGGCGCGTGCGCCAGAGCGAGGGACCGTTGCCACGCCCGAAGAGCATCCACAGCAAGGCCAGGTGCAGCGCGAAGCGCAGGCACACCACCTGCGCCAGGCCGTAGCGCTGCAGGAGCACGCCGGTGAGCGCCTCCTCGGCCGCCCACAGGGCCACGAAGATGATGGTCAGGCGCGCGCCCAGGGATCGGTATTTCATTTCGTCTGCTCCAGTCGGGCCAGCAAGCGGGCCTCCAGCTCGTCGTCGCTGAGCGAATCGAGGTCCGCGTCGGCGTCAGGCACCTCGACCGTGGCGGCCGGCACGGGCGCCGCCACGGCGGCCGTTGGTGCGGTGGTCTTGACGGTGAGCTGGGTTTCGAGAAAGCGCGCGAGCGCGCCCACGTTCGGGTAGTTGAAGGTCAGCGTGGATGGCAGCGCGCGCGCCGCGCCGCGCTCCAGGCGCCGCTTGAGCTCGACCGCCATCAGCGAGTCCATGCCCAGGTCGAACAGGCCGGTGGCGATCGGCACCACGGCGGGGCCGGCCAGGCCCAGCACCGAGGCGACTTCCTGCCGCACGAACTCGACCAGCAGGTCGTGGCGCATCGCCGGCGGGGCGGCCTCCAGCCGCGCCTGCAGGGATGGCCCGCTGTCCACGCGCGGCGCTTCCACCACGGCGGCCCGGGTCGCGATGCCCAGGTGCGTCAGCAGGGGGCGGGAGCGGCGCGCCTCGTGCAGGCTCTTGAGCGCGGCCCAGTCCACCTGGGCCACGACCGTCTGCCGCGCCGTGGGGTTGCCCAGCAGGCGGCCCAGGGCGTCCAGCGCGTCGGCCGCGGCCATGGGCTGCAGGCCGCCCTCGCGGTAGCTGCGCTGGTCGTCGCTGGAGGCCAGGCGCATCACCTCCCAGGTGCCCCAGTTGACCGAGATCATCCGGCGCGAGGCGTCGCTGGCTTCGGCCAGCGTGTCCAGGAAGGTGTTGGCGGCCGCGTAGTGGGCCAGGCCGGAGGCGCCGAGCAAGGCGGTGGTCGAGGAGAACAGCACCAGGAAATCGAGCGGCAGGCCGCGCGTGAGGCGTTCGAGCACCAGCGTGCCGGCGAGCTTGGGCGCGAGCATGCCGCGCACCCTGGCGTCGTCGAGCTGGAGCAGCGGCGCGGCGCTCAGCGCGGCGGCGGCGTGCATCACGCCGCGCAGCGGCGGTGCCTCGCGCTGGAGCTGGTCGAGCGCGCGCGCCATCGCGGCCTCGTCGGCGACGTCGGCCTGCACCGCATGGACCTTTGCGCCCAGGGCCTCGATCTCGGCCACGCCGGGTGCCCCGAGGTCGGGCTGGCGCCCCAGCAAGGCGATGTGGCGCGCGCCGTGTTCGGCCAGCCAGCGCGCCACCACCAGGCCCAGGCCGCCGAAGCCGCCGGTGACGAGGTAACAGGCGTCGGCGCTGAAGCTGGGCGCGGATGCGGGCGGCGTGTCGGCCTGCACCAGGCGCGCCACGCGCCGCTGGCCGTCGCGCCAGGCGGCCTGGTCTTCCCCATCGACCGCATCGAGCGCGGCGAGCAGCGTGTCCACGGCCGAGGCATCGTGCGCCGGCAGGTCGATCAGGCCGCCCCAGGCACCGGGGTGTTCCAGCGAGAAGCCGCGACCCCAACCCCACAGCGGCGCCTGCCAGGCCGCGCCCGGGCTCATCGCCCCACCGGCTCCGCCCTGCACACCCTGTGTCACGACACGGATGCGGCCCTGCCCTTGCGCGGCGGCGGCCAACCAACGGCGTGGCCATTCGCCTGCGAGCGTGGGGGCCAGGGCGGCGGCTTCGCGGTCGTCGAGGCCGCGCGCGGCGAGTTCGAGCCCGGCGAGGTAGACGATCTCGCCCAGCTCACCCGCGGCGGGGGCGGCATCGGCCGCCACCAAGTGCACCTGTTCGCCGCGCGCGCGCAGGCGCTCGGCCAGCGCCTCGCCCATGCCGCGCAGGTCACCCACCAGGGTCCAGGTCTGGCCGCCCACTGGACGTTGCGCCAGCATCAGCGCCTGCTGCGCCGCACCGCGCGCGGTCCAGCCGTCGTCGGGCACCGCGCAGGCACCCTGGAAGCCCAGGCCTTGCAGCGTGTCGAGCCAGGCGCTGCGGGGCACCAGGGGGTAGTCCGGCCGCAGGGGCGCATCGGTGAAGCGCCACCAGCCTTCGGTGAGGCCGAAGGTGAGGTCCACCCAGCGTTCCGGGGCCACGCCTTCCAGCAGGAACAGCATGGCGCCCGGCGCCATCAGGCTTTTCGCGTGGCGCAGGGTCTGGGCCAGGTCGGCGGTGGCGTGCAGCACATTGGCCGCGATCACGATGTCGTAGGCGCCGGCCGCAAATCCCTGCGCCTGCGGATCGCGCTCGATGTCGAGCAGCGCATGGCGCACGAAGGGATAGGCGGCGAAGTTCTCGGCCGCGCGCTCCAGGAACAGCGGCGAGAGATCGGTGAAGGTGTATTCGGTGCGCTCGGCGGGCAGCAGCGGCAGCACGTAGGTGGTGGTGCCGCCGGTGCCGGCGCCGATCTCCAGCACGCGCAGCCGTGCACCGGCGGGCAGCCGGGCGATGGCCGATTGCAGGGCCTCGCCCAGCGCGCGGTTGTAGGTCTGCGCGTAAGGCGAATCCACGTAGAGCTTGCGCGCTTCGTCGAACGAGCCGCCCGGGAACAGCAGTTGCAGCGGGTCCTGTTCGCCACGCAGCACGGCGGCCAGCGCGGGGCCACAACGGCGCAGGGTGCGCAACTCGCCATCGACCTCGCCGAAGGTCTGCATCAGCGCGTCGTAGCGGGTCGCGGCATCGGCCGAGCCCAGGCGGGCCAGCAC
>JAGOCV010000315.1 GCA_017998575.1 Burkholderiaceae bacterium | reverse complement strand
TGGCGCATGGGCGCAGGACCGCTATCCGAGCCGCCCCATCCGCATCATCGTGACGAACGCCGCCGGCGGCGCATCGGACATGATCGCGCGCATGATCGGCACGGGCCTGACCGCTGCACTGGGGCAGACCGTCACCGTCGAAGGCCTTGTGGAGCGCAAGTGGATCGAGGCTGGCGCCGGACTGGTGGAACTGTCGATGCAGTCACGCACGGAACGCGGCGTGACCGTGGGCCCGGGCCGCGTGGTCGTGGAATTGCCGCTGCCGTGACGACGCCATCGAACGCGGACAGGATGCCGCCCGTCCTGAAGGCACTGCTCTTCGGCAACTTCGCGATCGGCTGCGGCGTCAGCGGGCTGGCCGCGACACTGCCGGAGATCAGCAGCTCGCTCGGCGTGAGCGTCGCGCGCGCGGGTGGGCTCATCACCGCGTCGTCGCTCATGGTCGCCGTGGGCGCGCCGCTGTGCGCGGCGGTGGTCGCGGGCTGGGACCGCAGGCGCCTGCTCTCGTTCGCGGCGCTGTGGTTCGGCCTGCTGCACATCGTGGCCGCGGCCGTGCCGGGCATCGACTCGCTGATGGCGGTGCGCGTGATGGCCATGATCGCGCCCGCGATCTTCACGCCACAGGCCGCGTCCAGCGTGCCCATGCTCGTTCCGCCCGAGCTGCGTGCGCGGGCGATCACGTTCATCTTCCTCGGCTTCTCCAGCTCCGCGGTGCTGGGCGTGCCGCTGGCGGCCTGGATCGGCGGCACCTGGGGCTGGCGTGTCACCTTCGCCTTCATCGGCGCGATGGGCGTCATCAATGCCATCTGGATCTGGCGCACCATGCCCGACGGCGTGCGCGCGACGCGGCTGTCCGCGGCCGCCTGGAGCCGCACGCTGCGCTCACCGGCGCTCATGAGCACGCTGGCCGTCACGCTCACGTTCGGCACGGGGCAGTTCATCCTGTGGTCCTACATCGCGCCCTATCTCAAGGGGCAGGTGGGCTTTTCGACGGGGGAACTGAGCCTGGTGCTCATGTGGTTCGGCATGGTGGGCCTGGCCGGCAACGCGCTCATGTCGCGCACGGTCGACCGCACGGGGCCGGCAGCAGCCGTCATGACATCGCTGGCCCTGAGCGCGGTCACGCTGGCAGCATGGCCGCTCGCGACAGGCTTCGCGCTGGTCGCGGTCATCATCGCGCCGTGGGCGCTCGGCTACTACGCGTCCAACTCGGCGCAGCAGGCGCGGCTCGCGGGCATCGCGCCGCAGCTCGCGTCCGCATCCATCGCACTCAACACCTCCGCGATCTACGGCGGCCAGGCTGCCGGCAGCGCCATCGGCGCGGCGCTGATCGCACTTGGCCGCTGGGACGCGCTGCACTGGGCCGCGCTGGCCGCCATGCTCGTGGCCATGGCCGGGAGCGCGCTGGCAACGCGCCTTGCCCGCATGCATGCCCTGGCGGCCTGAACCAGCAAACCAAGACCTCGAACCACACGACCATGTACCCACGCCTGCAAGACTTTGCGAACGAATTCCCCACGGCGCCTGCGCGCAAGCCCGGTGCTCCCACGGCCCTCGGCGGCATCCGCGTGCTCGACTTCAGCCATTTCATCGCCGGCCCCTACGCCACGATGATGCTGGCCGACTTCGGCGCGGACGTGCTCAAGATCGAAACGCCCGGCAAGGGCGACGACCTCCGCCACTACCCGCCCGTGGATGCGCAGATGCCCGCACAGGGGTCGTCGTTCTTCTTCGCCAACCGCAACAAGCGCAGCATCGCGCTGGACCTCAAGAACCCGCGCGCCCTGGACGTGGTGAAGGAACTGGTCGCAAAGAGCGACGTGCTCGTGGAGAACTTCTCCACCGGCGTGATGCAGCGCTTCGGGCTCGACTGGGAGACCTGCCGCGCGATCAACCCGCGGCTCGTGTACTGCTCGGTGCCCGCGTACAGCCGCGACGGCGAGTTCGCCGACCGGACGGGGTTCGACCCGATCGTGCAGGCCGAAAGCGGCTTCATCTCGATGAACGGCTACGCCGACCGCGAAGGCGTGCGCGCGCTGTCCCCGGTGATGGACATGGGCACCTCGCTCATGGTGTGCAACACCGTGCTGGCGGCGCTGATGGCGCGGCACCACACGGGCGCGGGCCAGTATTGCGAGGTGGCGCTCTTCGACAGCGCCATCGCCATGACGGCCCACGCGCCCATGCAGTACCTGTTCGCCGGCATGGAGCCGAAGCGCAACGGCAACACCAGCCCCGACACGTCGCCCTCCGGCGTGTTCCGCGCGTCGGACGTCGCGTTCTACGTGAACAGCGGCAACGACAAGATCTTCCAGCGGCTCACCGTGGCCATCGGCATGCCGCAGCTCGCGACCGACCCGCGCTTCGAAGGGCGCGCCGGCCGCATGGCGAACCGCGACGCGATCTTCGCCATCCTGATCGACGCATTCGCGAAGCAGCCCTGGGCGCACTGGCGCGCGAAGTTCCGCGAGCTCGCCATCCCGAGCGGCGAAGTGCGCACGCTCGCGCAGGCGCTGCACTCGCCCGAGGCCGCCGCGCGCGGGCTCGTCACGCGCATCCCGCACCCCGTGGCAGGGTGGGTGCCCAATCTCACGCCGCCCGCGCGCCTGTCGGACACGCCGGTGGTCGACCCCGTCGCGGCGCCCGCGCTCGGCGCGCACACGCACGAGGTGCTGCGCGACCTGCTCGGCATGGACGACGCACGCCTGGCTGAACTCGCCGCCGCCGGCGTCTTCGGCGCGCAGGGCGCAACGCAACGCAAACAGGAGGCCCTTGCATGAACGACGCCGTCGACTCGATCGGGAAACTCGCCCACGCGCTGACCGAAGCGCCCATCACGGACATCGTGGCGGGCGTCGGTGGCGAACCCGTGCACTCGCGCTGGATCGCGATCGACCAGGCCATGATCGACCGCTTCGCCACGCTCACCAACGACCACAACTGGCTGCATGTGGACCCCGAGCGCGCGGCGAAGTCGCCGGTGGGCAGCACGATCGCGCATGGCTTCCTCACGCTGTCGCTGATCCCGACGATGGCCTACGAGGTGCTGCCTCGCGTGCAGGAGTCCACCATGGGCATGAACTACGGCCTGAACAAGGTGCGCTTCGTCGCGCCCGTGCGCGTGGGCAGCCGCGTGCGCGGCGCCTTCGTGCTGGCGAGCGCAAAGACGAAGGAAGACGGCAGCCGCACGGAACTCGTCTACGACATCACGGTGGAGATCGACGGCGAGGACAAGCCCGCGCTGATCGCGCAGTGGATCCGGGTGGCGATGTTCTAGCAAGCAGGGCGAACGCCCCGCGGCGGCGGGCGGGGCCTGCCAAAGACGCGGGCGTTGCTCCATCACCAAGGGCGTGGGCATGCAGCAGTGCAATGGTGGTCAGGAAGCGCCTGTTCACTCGTAGCGAATCTCCGCCGGACCTGTCGACGATCTTGCCGTCCCTAGAGAGCGCCGAGGCCGCGGTCGATGTCTCGCGCCCTGGATCCGCGCTGCGCCCGGGCAGGGTGCCCGAGTGACGGCGGCTCACGGCGCATGACAAATCGTCGCTCGGGCGCGGCGCATCCCGCACCGCAGAATCCAGCATCGCATGCAGGATCAAGGATGAGAACAATGACATCGCAGAGTTCGCCCGTGCCGCGCCTGGAGGCCTTCGCGCCGGGCGCGGCCCTCGTCACGGGCGCGGCTGGCGGCATCGGCCTCGCCCTCTCGCGCGCCCTGGCGCAGGCCGGCATGGCGGTCGCCATGGCCGACATCGACGAGGATAGCTTGGGTGCGCGGGCGCAGGAACTCCAGTCGCATGGCCACCGCGTGCTCGCGCTGCGGCTGGACGTGACGGACCGCGCAGCCTGGGAGCAGGCGGCCGACCGCGTCGAGGAAGACCTGGGCCCGCTGCACGTGCTGTGCAACAACGCGGGGCTGAGCGCGCTTGGCATGACCGTGGCAGACATGGATGACGCCTACTGGGACCTCACCATGCGCGTGAACCTCGACAGCGTGTTCGCCGGTAGCCGCGTCGCCGCGCGCCGCATGGCCGCGCGCGGGCGCGGGCATCTCGTCAACACGGCCTCCATTTCCGCGCTGGGCTTGTGCTCGGCCGGCACGGCGGCCTATGCAGCCAGCAAGTACGCCGTGATGGGCCTGTCGGAAGTGCTGCGGCAGGAACTCGCGCCGCAAGGCGTGGGTGTGAGCGTGCTCTGCCCGGGGCCGGTGCGCACGAATCTCTGGAAAAGCACGCGCCGGCTGCGCGGACTGCCCGAGCTCGACATGCCGCCGGCCGACTCGCTGCGCGGCTCGGCCTCGCCGACGGCCCTGGATCCGGATCTCGGGGTCTCCTCGTTTTCAGTGCAATAAGTGACGGTACGCAAAGCTAGCACTGGCGCGGGGGTGGTCTGGGTAGACCGTTGATTTCATTGACTTTCCTGTTCGCTTTGTAAACGGGTATGGTGG
>JAGOCV010000314.1 GCA_017998575.1 Burkholderiaceae bacterium | reverse complement strand
GTGGACGAGGTGTTCGGCGTGGCGCTGGAGCGCCTGCTCGCCCTGTCACGCCATCACCAGCCACAGACCTTGCGCCTGCCCAACGGCCTGGGCGTGTGGATGACGGGCACGCTCACCGCCAGCGATGGTGCGGACTTCAAGCACGCGGTGGCCGTGTCCCGGGCCCCACCACCGGCCGCCGAAGCCGCGCCTCTGCCAGCCTCCGACACGCCAGCCCCCGCGCCCGAAACCGCTCACGAAAGCACGCCTCAGGCGACCTTGCTGGACCACAAGCAGCGCCTGATCGAAAGCACCCTGGCCGCGTGCGGCGGCAACATCGCCAAGGCCGCGCGCGCGTTGGGTGTCTCGCGCGGCATGCTCTACCGGCGGCTGCAGAAGGCGCAGGTGCCGGACGCGGGCTAAGGCGTCGACCAGACGGCCAGTTCGTGCCCGTCCGGATCGAGAAAGTGGAAGCGGCGCCCGCCGGGAAATGCGAACACCGGCCTGGAGATCCGGCCGCCCGCAGCCTCCACGCGCTGCTGCGCATCGGCCAGGTCGTCCGCATACAGGATGACCAGGGGCCCACCGGGGCGGACGGGCTCACCCGTGGCGAAGCCGCCGGTCATGCGTCCGTCATTGAACTCGCAGTACCCCGGCCCGTAGTCGGTGAATGTCCAGCCGAACGCCGCCCCGTAAAAGGCCTTGGCGCGCCCGATGTCGCTCACGTTGAACTCGATGTAGTCGATGCGCCGGTCCCGGCCTGCCTGATTCATGGATCTCTCCTCAGAGGGCGCGCAGGCGTTCGATGTCGGCGCGCAAGTCGTTGGCCCAGGTGCGGCGGTCGCGACCCTGGTCCCGTTGCGGATCCCCGTAGCGCACCACGGCCTGCAGACCCTCCGCATTGAGGGTCGCCCAGATCGAGCCGACCAGCGTGGTGTCGCCCACGAACACGGGCGCAGGGTGTGGCTCGCCGGTGTCGCGCCGCACGAAACGCAGGGCGATGGGCAGCACCGGCGCGCGCGCCGCGATGGCGGCCTGCAGCAGGTTGGCATGGAACGGCAGCAAGGCCTTGCCGTCGCCCGTGGTGCCTTCGGGAAACACCGTGAGGATGTCACCCAGTTCCAGCCGCTCGGCCATGTGGTGCACCATGCGCATGGCCGCGCGGCGGCTGCCGCGCTCGAGGTAGAGCGTGCCCGCGCCGGTGATGAGCGAGCCCAGCAGGGGCCAGTGCTCGGCATCGGCCTTGGAGACGAAGCGGCTCGGGCGCGCGGCGTTCATGACCAGGATGTCCAGCCACGACATGTGGTTGGCCACCTGCAGCAGCGGGCCGTGCTCGGGCGGTGTGCCCTCGACCACCAGCTCCACGCCCATGATGAGCAGCATGCGGCGCGTCCACTCGCGCACCAGCAGCTCGGTCTGCGGCGGGGTCAGGCGGCCGAACTCGGAACGGATGGTCCATAGCCCGCGCACCACGTGCGCGGTGGCCCGCAGAGCACGCCAGAGCGCGCGCAGGGGCTTCACGCGTGCGCAGCCTCGGCCGGCTGGTAGGCGACCTGCCCCCCCACCAGCGTGGCGTGCACGCGCACCGGCAGCTCATGGCCGCCGAAGGGCGTGTGCTTGCCCTGGCTGCGCAGCGCCTCGGGCCGCACCGTCCAGGCGCTGTTCGGGTCGAAGATGCACAGGTCGGCCACGCCGCCGACCGCGATGCGGCCCACGCTGGCCTGCAGCGTGCCCAGGCTCGCGCCCAGCACCGACTGCGGCCCGACGGTCAGCACGCTCAGCGCCTGCATCAGCCCCAGGCCGTCCTGCTGCGCCCAGGTGCAGGCCAGGCCCAGCAGCAGCTCCACGGCCGTGGCGCCCGGCTCGGCCTCGGCGAAAGGCAGGGTCTTGGCGTCGCTGTCCACCGGGTTGTGATCGGACACCAGCGCGTCGATGGTGCCATCGGCCAGGCCGGCGCGCAGCGCATCGCGATCGCGTTGCTGGCGCACGGGTGGCTGCAGGCGCAAGCGGCTGTCGTAGAAACCGATGTCCACATCGGTGAGGTGCAGGTTGTGCACGCTCACGTCGCAGGTGACGGGCAGGCCCTCGGCCTTGGCCTGGCGCACCAGGGCCAGGCCGGCCGCGCTGCTGATGCGGCAGAGGTGCACGCGCGCGCCCTGGCCGCTGCCCTTGGCGCTGCGCATCAGCTCGAACAGCGTGTGCAGCGCGATGGTCTCGGCCGCCGCCGGAATGCCGGCCAGGCCCAGGCGCGTGGCCAGGGGCCCGCTCGCGGCCACGCCCTTGCCGAGCCAGAAGTCCTGCGGGCGCAGCCACACGGTGTAGCCGAAGGTGGCGGCGTACTGCAGCGCGCGCTGCAGCACCTGCACGTTGACGATGGGCACCTCGGCCTGGCCGAACCCGATGCAGCCGGACTCGGTGAGCTCGGCCATTTCCGTGAGCACCTCGCCCTGCAGGCCGCGCGTGAGCGCGCCCAGCGGGAACACCCGCGCCAGGTGCAGCTTCTCGGCGCGGAACTTGAGCATGTCCACCAGGCCGGGTTCGTCGAGCACCGGGTCGGTGTCGGGCGGGCAGACCAGCGAGGTCACCCCCCCGGCCACGGCGGCGGCCATCTCGCTCTCGAGCATGCCGGCGTGCTCCTGGCCCGGTTCGCGCAGGCGCACCGCGAGGTCCACCAGACCGGGCGCGACCACACAGCCGCGGGCATCGAGGGTGCGGTTGGCATGGAAGTCGGGCGCCACGTTGCCGATGGCGATGACGCGGCCGGCGGCGATCGCCACATCAGCGATCTCGTCGCGGCCGCTCGCCGGGTCCATCACCCGGCCGTTCTGAATCAGGATTTTCATAGGAGATTCTTTCGCTCAGCAAGAAAACGGCCGTCGCGCAGGGCCGCCCCAAGAAAGGCCCGCCCCCATGGGGGGCAGCGACCCGCGCTGCGGTGGAGCGTGGGGGCCACGTTCATGCCTCGTTCCCTGCGACGATGCCCATGACTGCCATGCGCACCGCAATGCCATACGTGACCTGCGGCAGGATCACGCTCTGCGGCCCGTCCACCACCGCCGAATCGATCTCCACGCCCCGGTTGATCGGGCCGGGGTGCATCACGATTGCGTCGTCCTTGGCCCAGCGCAGGCGCTCGGGCGTGAGGCCGAAGCTCTTGAAATACTCCTGGCTCGACGGCAGCAGCGCGCCGCTCATGCGCTCGTTCTGCAGCCGCAGCGTGATCACCACGTCGCAGTCCTTGATGCCCTCTTCCAGCGTGTGGCACACGCGCACGCCCATGTGCGAGAGGTCGCTGGGCACCAGCGTGCGCGGGCCGACCACCCGCACGTCGGGGCAGCCCAGCGTGGTGAGCGCGTGGATGTCGGAACGCGCGACGCGCGAGTGCAACACGTCGCCCACGATGGCCACCGACAGCTGGGTGAAGTCCTTCTTGTAGTGGCGGATCGTGTACATGTCGAGCAGCCCCTGCGTGGGGTGCGCGTGCCGCCCATCGCCAGCGTTAACCACGTGCACATGCGGTGCCACGTGCTGCGAGATCAGGTAGGGCGCGCCCGACTCGCTGTGGCGCACGACGAAGATGTCGGCCGCCATCGCGCTGAGGTTGGCGATCGTGTCGAGCAGCGACTCGCCCTTGGCGGTGGAGCTGCGGGCGATGTCGAGGTTGATCACGTCGGCGGACAGGCGCGTGGCCGCGATCTCGAAGGTGGTGCGCGTGCGCGTGCTGTTCTCGAAGAACAGGTTGAACACGCTCTTGCCGCGCAGCAACGGCACCTTCTTCACCTCGCGGTTGCTCACGCTCACGAAGTTGGCGGCGGTGTCCAGGATCTGCGTGAGGATGTCGCGCGACAGGCCCTCGGTGGAGAGCAGGTGAATCAGTTCACCGTTCTTGTTGAGCTGGGGGTTCTTGCGTTGCACGGTCAGGCTTCCTTGGTTTCCAGCACGAAGCTCAGGCGCCCGCTGTCGTCGCGCGCGAGTTCGAGCGAGCGGCCGGCGGGCACGTCCACCCGAGCGGCGCACACGTTGGCCTCGATCGGCAGTTCGCGCCCGCCCCGGTCCACCAGCACCGCCAGGCGCACACTGGCCGGGCGACCGTAGTCGAAGAGCTCGTTGATCACGGCGCGCAGCGTGCGGCCGGTGTAGAGGACATCGTCGATCAGGAGCACGTGCGCGCCGTTCACGTCGAAGGGCAGCACGGTCTGGGCGCTGGAAGCCAGGCCGCGCTGCGCGAAGTCGTCGCGGTGCATGCTCGACGAGATCACGCCGGCCGGCCCGGGCAGCCCCAGATCGGCCTGCAGGCGCTCGGCCAGCCAGGCACCACCGGAGGTGATGCCGGCCAGCGCCATCGGCACCGGCGACGAAGCCAGCAGTTGTTTCACGCCGCGCGCCAGCTCGGTGTAGAGCGCCTCGGCATCAGGCAGGTGGGAAGGCGACGACGTCAAGGCAGGCTCCTCAAAAACTGTTCCAGGA
>JAGOCV010000313.1 GCA_017998575.1 Burkholderiaceae bacterium | reverse complement strand
AGGCCAGGCTGCGCGCCACGCGGACGTCGGGGCTGGCCATGCGGTCGATCTCGCGCGCGGCGATGAACTGGCCCAGCCGTTCGTTGAGCTGGTTCATGACGAAGCGGTTGAAGCCGATGGAGTGGTCCAGCAGCCAGTGGAAGCTGTCGACGGGAATACCGGCCACCACGCTCGTGCGCAGGGCCTGGATGTTGTAGCGGTAGGTCTCGCGCTTGATCACCGTGCCCTCGCCGAACCAGCCGCCGGGCGGGATGCCGGTGTACGTCATGGTGGCGCCCTGCGCGTTCTCGCTGCTCATCTTGAGCAGACCTTCGACCACGCCGAACCAGTAGGTGACCGGGCGGCCCACGCGGCAGACGTACTCGCCGGCCTCGGCATCTGTCACGACGATGTCGGCCACCGCACGCGCGCGCTCGGCGAGCGTGAGCGCGGCGAGCCATGGCACGTGAACGAGTTCGTCCTCGCGCGGCGGACGGCGGCGCTGGTGCAGGCTGGGCTCGCGCGATGCGGTCATGGGTTGGCCCGGCGATGCGGGAAAGTCCCGGGCGGGACGACCCTTAAATTGTCGTCGTAACGACAACACGGCGTCAAACCGGCTCCTAGAGTCCGCCTCATGCAGACGACGCCCACCGTTGCACCGACGACGTTCCCGCGACTGTTGCTGGACCATGCCGCGCGCCGGCCGCGCGACCCCGCGCTGCGCGAGAAGGAGTACGGCATCTGGCAGACCTGGAGCTGGCAGGACGTGGCCGACGACGTGCGCCACCTCGCCGGCGGCCTGGCCGCGCTGGGCTTCGGCGCCGGGCAGAACCTGGCCATCATCGGCGACAACCGGCCGCACCTGTACATGGCCTTCATCGCCGCACAGAGCCTGTCGGGCGTGCCGGTGCCGCTCTACCAGGACGCGGTGGCCGCCGAGATGGCCTTCGTGATCGAGGATGCCGCGATCGACTATGCCTTCGCCGAGAACCAGGAGCAGGTCGACAAGCTGCTGGAGCTGCGCGAACGCGTGCCCGGCCTCATCACGCACATCTTCTTCGACGATCCGCGCGGCCTGCGCCACTACACCCAGCCGGGGCTGATGTCGGTGCAGGCGCTCATCGAGCTGGGCCGCGGGCACGAGTCCACGCACCCGGCCTTCTATTCCGACGCGGTGGCGCGCGTGCAGCCCGGCGACGTGTCGGTGATCCTCTACACCTCGGGCACCACCGGCAAGCCCAAGGGCGTGTGCCAGACCCATGCGAGTTTCATCGCCAGCGCGCGCGGCGGCGTGGAAACCGACGGGCTCAACCCGCGCGACAACGTCATCTCGTACCTGCCGCCCGCCTGGGTGGGCGACCACCTGTTCTCCATCGCGCAGTGGATGGTGGCGGGCTTCACGATCAACTGCCCCGAATCGGCCGGCACGGTGGCGATCGATCTGCGCGAGATCGGCCCCACCTACTACTTCGCGCCGCCGCGCGTGTTCGAGGCCATGCTGACCTCGGTGTCCATCCGCATGGAAGACGCGGCGCGCTTCAAGCAGTGGCTGTATGCGCGCTTCATGGCGCTGGCCCGCCGCGTGGGCGCCGACATCCTCGACGGCCGGCCGGTGGGCGCGGCCGACCGCGCGCTCTACGCGCTGGGCAACGTGCTGGTGTACGGACCACTGCGCAACGTGCTGGGGCTCTCGCGCATCCGCGTGGCCTACACGGCGGGCGCGGCCATCGGGCCCGATCTGTTCCGCTTCTTCCGCTCCATCGGCATCAACCTCAAGCAGCTCTACGGCCAGACCGAGACCTGCGCCTACGTCTGCATCCAGAAGAATGGCCGCGTCAAGCTGCACTCGGTGGGCGAGGCCGCGCCGGGCATGGAGATCCGCATCGCGCCCGGCGGCGAGGTGCTGGTGCGCGGCGTGTCGGTGCTCAAGGAGTACTACAAGCGCCCCGACGCGACGGCCGAAGTGATGGATGACCAGGGCTTCTTCCACACCGGCGATGCCGGCGTGATCGACGCGGAGGGCCACCTGCGCATCATCGACCGCGCCAAGGACGTGGGCCAGCTCGCGGGCGGCGCGATGTTCGCGCCCAACTACATCGAGAACAAGCTCAAGTTCTTTCCGCAGGTCAAGGAGGCCGTGTGCTTCGGGCAGGGCAAGGACAGGGTCTGCGCCTTCATCAACATCGACTTCGAGGCCGTGGGCAACTGGGCCGAGCGGCGCGGCCTGGCCTACAGCGGCTATGTGGACCTGGCGGGCAAGCCCGAGGTGCTGCAGATGATGGGCGAGTGCATCGCGCAGGTGAACGCCGACCTGGCCGCCGAGGCCGGCATGGCCGACACGCAGATCGCGCGCTTCCTCGTGCTGCACAAGGAGCTCGACCCCGACGACGACGAGCTCACGCGCACGCGCAAGGTGCGGCGCGGCTTCATCGCCGAAAAGTACGGCGTTCTGGTGGAAGCGCTCTACACGGGGCGCACGGTGCAGCACATCGAGACGCAGGTGAAGTTCGAGGACGGCCGCACCGGTTTTGTCAGCGCCAACCTCGCCATCGTCGATGCGAAGACGTATCCCGCGGTGAAGGCGGCGGCATGAAGATGAACGACATCGCGAATGCAGGCACGTCGAGCGCGCCCTCGGGGGGCGGCGAGCTACACGCAGTGAGGGAGCGTGGGGGCCCTGTCATCCTTGACGTCAAGAACATCTCGCTGGCGTTCGGCGGCGTGAAGGCCCTCACCGACATCAGTTTCGACGTCCGCGAGCACGAGATCCGCGCCATCATCGGCCCCAATGGCGCGGGCAAGAGCAGCATGCTCAACTGCATCAACGGCGTCTACCAGCCGCAGCAGGGATCGATCAGCTTCCGTGGCCAGACGTTCCGGCACATGAACAGTCGCCAGGTGGCCGAAATGGGCATCGCGCGCACCTTCCAGAACCTGGCCCTGTTCAAGGGCATGAGCGTGCTGGACAACATCATGACCGGGCGCAACCTCAAGATCCGCAGCAACATCCTGCTGCAGGCACTGCGCATCGGCCCGGCAGAGCGCGAGGAAATCCGCCACCGCGAGTTCGTCGAACGCATCATCGACTTCCTCGAGATCCAGGCCTGGCGCAAGACGCCCGTGGGCCAGCTGCCCTACGGCCTGCAAAAACGCGTGGACCTGGGCCGTGCGCTGGCCATGGAGCCGCAGGTGCTGCTGCTCGACGAGCCCATGGCCGGCATGAACGTGGAAGAGAAGCAGGACATGTGTCGCTTCATCCTCGACGTGAACGACGAGTTCGGCACCACCGTGGTGTTGATCGAGCACGACATGGGCGTGGTCATGGACATCAGCGACCGCGTGGTGGTGCTGGACTACGGCCGCAAGATCGGCGACGGCACGCCGGCCGACGTGCGCAACAACGAAGACGTGATCCGGGCCTACCTCGGCACGTCGCACTGAGGGCCGCACACCATGGGTTTCTTCCTGGAGACACTGTTCGGCGGCCTGATGGCTGGCATGCTGTATTCGCTGATCGCGCTGGGCTTCGTGCTGATCTTCAAGGCCTCGGGCGTCTTCAACTTCGCGCAGGGCGCTATGGTGCTGTTCGCGGCGCTGGCGATGGCGCGCTTTTCCGAGTGGTTTCCGAAGTGGTTCGGTTTCGAGAGCCAGGTGCTCGCCAACCTGCTGGCGATCATCGCGGCCATGGCGGTCATGGTGCTGGTGGCCTGGCTGATCCAGCGGCTGTGCCTGTCGAAGCTGGTGAACCAGGAAGGCATCACGCTGCTGATGGCCACGCTGGGCATCGCCTACTTCCTCGACGGGCTGGGCCAGACGCTGTTCGGCAACGACATCTACAAGATCGACGTGGGCATGCCCAAGGATCCGATGATGATCCTGGAGGGCACCTTCGAGGGTGGCCTGCTCGTCAGCAAGGAAGACCTGGTGGCCGCCGGCATCGCCGCGGCGCTGGTCGCCCTGCTGGCGCTCTTCTTCCAGAAGACCGCCACCGGCCGTGCGCTGCGCGCCGTGGCCGACGACCACCAGGCGGCGCAGTCGATCGGTATCGCGCTGGACCGCATCTGGGTGATCGTGTGGTCGGTGGCCGGCTTCTCGGCGCTGGTGGCCGGGATCATCTGGGGATCGAAGCTGGGCGTGCAGTTCTCGCTCTCGCTGGTGGCCCTCAAGGCGCTGCCGGTGGTGATCCTGGGCGGCCTCACGTCGGTGCCGGGCGCCATCATCGGCGGACTGATCATCGGCGTGGGCGAGAAGCTCTCCGAGATCTACATCGGCCCGATGTTCGGCGGCGGCATCGAGATCTGGTTCGCCTACGTGCTGGCGCTCGTCTTCCTTCTCGTGCGGCCGCAGGGGTTGTTCGGGGAGAAGATCATCGACCGGGTCTGAGGAGGCACGCACATGCTCTACCGCGAGAACGGCCAGTTCAAGACCACCTACCGGTCGGACCTGCAGATCTTCCCGATCCTGCAGGAC
>JAGOCV010000312.1 GCA_017998575.1 Burkholderiaceae bacterium | reverse complement strand
AGGATGCCCCGCCCGTCCGCGAAGGCGACGATGTCCCGCACCGTGAGGAAGAACATCTCCCACCGGTGCGAGAGGATGAGGTCGAGTTCACGGCGCACGAACCGGCGGATCCAGTGCGGGATCTTTCTGCCGAAACGCCGGTGCGCGCCGCGCCAGGTCAGGCAGCGCAGCGCGAACCCGGGTGTCATTCCGTCGGGCACCGTCATCTGCGGGAACTGGCAGTGCTCGTTGAGTTCTTCCAGCCTGAACGTGCAACCCTCGATCACCCGGAGCGTCTCAGCCATCAGCGCAGGCGGATAGATGCGCGCCAGCGTCATGCGCCGGCGCAGGTGGCGCTCGGCGTTGGGCTGCAGCGCCTGTCCGCACGCGGCCACGGGACGGCCCATGCGCACCGCACTGATGACGTCCTGCAGCGGCTTGCGCGAGCGCACGTGCATCTGCACGCCGCCCGCCGCGGCCAGGCGCACGCCGGCCACTTCTGCGGCCCGGCGCAAGGTGGCCAGCCAGAGGCCATCGTCGGCGAGCCCCGGCTGTTCGACCGCCAGCCAGAGCCGGTCGGCAAAGCGGGCCTTGAGCATCGACAGCCGCGCGACGAGGGCCGCGAGACCGGCGTCGTCGGCGAAGCGATGCGGCGCGAACAGGATCTGGCAGCCCGCGAGCAGAGACAGGTCGCTGCGCTCCCAGCCGATGTCGTAGGTGCCTTTCTCGGAGTGCATGCGCGCGGCCGAGATGAACTCGCACAGCCCGCTCCAGCCGTCCATGTCGCGCACCAGCGCCACCAGGCGGCCATCGCCGAAGTCGAACTCGCTGCCATAGACCAGGCGGAAGTCATGGCGCACGTAGCGGTGGCCGGGATGGAGCTCTTCCAGCTGCTCGGCGAGCCGGATGTAGTCCTTCAAGCCGCTCCAGGCGCGAACCACGCCCGCCAGCGAGCATTCGTCGGTGATGGCGAGCGCGTCGTAGCCCAGGTCCCAGGCCTGCCACACCAGCTCCTGCGGGTGCGAGGCGCCGCGCTGGAAGCTGAAGTTGCTGATGCAGTGAAGCTCGGCATGGCGCGGCAGATCGACCGCGCGTGCGGGCAGCCGGGCGGGCTGCCATTCGGCACCGTTGCCGACGCGGGGCTTTTCGTGTGTTTCGGGCATGGCACACCTTCTCAGGCGTAGTAGCCGTGCAGAAACCAGCGATGGGTGCGCATCGGCGGGGTGTCGAACAACGGCGACTGCGGGTCTGCCGCATCGCTGCGGCCGGTGGCGAGCGCCGATTCGCGGTAGATGAAAAGCAGCCCGCACGAGGCGCTCTCGGCCACGTAGTAGTCGCGCCGGGGCGGCGCGGGCGACTCCCACCAGGCCGTGTGCACCTGCCAGGCCCGCGTGAGCAGCCGCAGCGGCCTTCCGTGGTGATGCGGACGCTCGCCCCGCACGTCGAGCAGCTCGGGCGCGGGCAGCAGCCAGGTGGGCAGCAGCGCGTCGGGCATGCTCGCGGCGGCTTCGCGCGACGAAGCCTGCGCGCGCCGCGCCGGCACCCAGCGCTGCATGCGCTCGGGCCGGTGGTCGTCGCCGGGCGCGGGCACCAGCACGTGCGATTCGCCCAGCCGCGTGCTCACGCGCTCGACGAACTCGTGCAGTCGATCGCCGCGCACGTTGTCCTCGGGCAGCAGGCTGGTGCTGGCGCCGGCCCAGGCCACGGTGTCGAGCGCCCGCAGGCGCAGGTGGTTGGCCGGCGCGGCCAGTGGCGTGCGTGCCAGCCGCTCGGCCAGCAGGCGGCGCAGGTGGGCCATGTCCTGCGTGGGCCGGGCCGTGCGGATGTCGATGTGGTCGGTGGGCGGCAGCTCGACACCGTCCAGCCGCTTGAGGTCGTGCGTCCATTCGAGCTGCACCGCCAGCGCGCCGCGCTGTCGCGCACCCAGCCAGGCCTGAAGCTGGCCCAGCAGGCGCTGGCCGGCCCACATCAGCTCGGGGGCGGCCGTGGCCAGGGCGGGCAGCTCGACACGCACGTCGAAGGTTTCGGGCGCGGCGCACCAGTCGTAACGCTCGGGCCGGCGGCCCCAGGCCGCGTCGAGCGCATCGAGCAGTTCGCCGCCGAAGCGCCGCGCCAGCCCGCCGCGCGGCAAGGCGTGCAGGTCGCCCCAGGTGCGGCAACCCATGCGCTCCAGCAATGCCAGGTGCGGCACGGCGGCATCGAGCGTGTGCAGCGGCAGGCCGCCGGGCAGGTCGCGCGGTTCGGCCTCGCTGCGCGCGGCCAGCCGCATGCGCGCCAGTGCCACGCGCGAGGTGGGCCCCCATGACCAGGCCCGCGGCGGCAGCAGGTCTTCGGGCTGTACGAGGCGGCGCGCGAGCTGCGACCGCCCGCCCCACAACGTGGTGCTGGCAGCTACTTCGAGCAGCAGCGCATCGCCCAGCCGCGCCACGCGTGGCGTGAAGCGCAGGGCGTGCCACAGCCACGGCTCGCGCTCGTCGCGGCCGGCCTGTGCATCAGGCGGCAGAAGTGCGATCCAGAGCATGCGCGACCCCTCGGGCAGCCAGCAGCGATACCGGGGCCGCGCTGGAAAGCGCCGCGGCCGGCATTCCCGCAACGCCCGGCAGGATGATGGACTCTTGTGGCGACCGCACGCCTGTCGGTGCTTCACGCGCCGGTGGCCCGCCACGCGTGCCCAGCAGCGCCTGCAGGCGCGTGGCCCGCGCCGGCACGGTGATGGGCTGCTCGCACGGCGGCCCCCGGCGCTTGACGATGCGCACCTGCAGACTGTCGCCTTCAGCCTTCAAGGCCAGCCGCAACCGTGCGGGTGAGCCGTCCGCCTCGGCCTGCTGCGGGCGCAGCGCGAACAGCAGGCGCGGCCGGTCTGATCCGGCCAGTTGCAGGCGGCGCATCGCGTCATCGCGCACCTGTCGCTCGTGAGGCAGCCAGGCCAGCACGGCCGGCACGTCGGCACAGCGCAGGGCCTGCTCGGTGGCCCAGAGCCGCTCGGCCGGACGTTCGGCACGGATGCACAGCAGCCGGTCGGCCTCCAGGCCCTGGGCGGCCAGCGCGGGCGAGAACGGCGCGTGCGGGGGTGCCACCAGCACCACGGGCCCGCGCTGCTGGCCCAGGCTTTGAACCAGCGCGGGCAGCAGCAGTTGCCAGAACGGCTGGCCGGCCGAGGGCTGCAGCAGTTCGACCATGGCATCCAGCGGCCAGCCCCCACCGGGCAACTGGGCGTCGAGCGCGGCATGCCCGCTGGCCAGCACCGGCCCCGAGCGCGAGGCCAGCGCCTGGCCGCGCCACACCGCGGTCAGGGGGCCGCTGGTGGCCTCCAGAACGGGGATGGAACGAACGGCTGGCACGGGCAGATCCCCTGGTTTTGTGGTTGGTCTGGTCGCCAGAATACTGTATTTATGTACAGTATTCAATGCCATTTCCACCCCGCCTTGATCGAGTCGGGGTTATCGGCGGTGGCTGGCCCGACCTGTCACGCCGAAGGTCTAACATGGCGCCCCTCCAGGAGACCCCGTGCCCTATCGCTTCTTCGAAAACCGCATTCCCCCCTACCCGCCCGGCGAGCCGGTGCCGCCGCCCAAGGGCTTCACCGCCTTCGTATGGGCCTGCACCCAAGGCACGCGCGGCTACGTGGCCGCGCTGGCGCTGCTGTCGGCCGCCATCGCCGCCTACGAGGCCTTCCTGTTCGCGGCCCTGGGCAAGCTGGTGGACTGGCTGGTGCAGGTGCCGGCGGGCGAACTGTGGGCGCAGCGCGGCGGCATGCTGGGCGTGCTGGCGGCTGTGCTGCTGGGCAGCACGGTGATCGTGGCCCTGCAGACCATCGTCAAGCACCAGGCGCTGGCCATCAACTTCCCGATGCGGCTGCGCTGGAACTTCCACCGCCTGATGCTGGGCCAGAGCATGTCGTTCTATGCCGACGAGTTCGCCGGCCGCATCACCACCAAGGTGATGCAGACGGCCCTGGGCGTGCGCGACATGATCTTCACCAGCACCGACGTGCTGGTGGGCATCGGCGTGTACTTCATCACGATCGTGGTGCTGGCCGGTGGGTTCGACCTGCGCCTCGTCATCCCGTTCGTGGCCTGGGCCGTGCTGTACGGCCTGTCGGTGGCGTATTTCGTGCCCAGGCTTGGCAAGGTGAGCCGCGCCCAGGCCGATGCGCGCTCGATGATGACGGGCCGCATCACCGACGCGTACACCAACATCTCCACCGTCAAGCTGTTCTCGCACACGCACCGCGAGGCCAGCTTCGCGCGCGCGGCCATGCAGGACTTCACGCAGACCGGCTACAAGCAGATGCGGCTGGTCAGCAGCTTCGAGATCGTCAACCACGCGCTGGTGGTGGCGCTCATCCTCTCGTCGGGCGGCGCGGCGCTGTGGCTGTGGCAGCAGCAGCTGGTGGGCATCGGCGCGGTGGCGGCCGTCACTGCCATGGCGCTGCGCATCAGCGGTATGTCGCACTGGATCATGTGGGAGATGACCAGC